>RFSC01000115.1 GCA_009924185.1 Actinomycetota bacterium | reverse complement strand
ATCTGCGTTTGGGATTAAATAAGGATTTAGGTTTTACCAAAGAGGATCGCGCCGAGAATGTGCGTCGCGTTGCTGAAGTTTCCAAGTTGATGGTTGATGCCGGGCTAGTTGTGATTGTGGCGCTGGTAAGTCCATTTAAGGTTGATCGTGATCATGCCCGTGAAATCTTTGAAGCCGATGAGTTTGTTGAAGTTTGGGTAAAGACCCCAGCTGAGGTTTGCGCCGAGCGTGATCCAAAAGGTTTGTATAAGAAGGCTAAAGAAGGATCTTTACCTAACTTAACTGGCGTAGGTCAGGAGTATGAACCTCCGACCGATGCAGAGTTAGTGCTTGATGGCACCGCAGATATTGCCGCCAATGTTGAAAAGCTCATAAATCAGATTATTTAGCTGTTGGGATTAGCTTCCATAGCGCGCAGCGCTGCAATTCGCTCATGAATTGGTGGGTGGGTAGCGAAAAGCTTTGAAGCCGCAGATGCATCCAGTGGCGATTCAATATAGAGATGTGCAACGGCGTTTGATCTGGCTTCCACCACTGTGGTGTCGCGGGCTAGAACTTCAAGTGCTGATCTAAGTCCGGCTGGATTTCTAGTGAATGAAACCGCTGTGGCATCAGCTAATGATTCTCTTCTTCTTGAAACCGCTGCTTTTAGCAATGTTGCAGCAATCGGAGCGAGAATCAAAGGGATGATGGCGAGAAAGATTGGCATTTGATTTCCGCCATGATCACGGTTGCGCGCGCCGCCAAACCACAACATACGCATCAAGATGTCGGAGATAAGTGCGATAACACCTGCGGTGGTTGCAGCGACTGCAGAAACCAAGGTGTCGCGGTTGGCAACATGTGCCATCTCATGAGCGGTTACACCTTGTAGTTCATCGCGGTCCATAGAATCCAATAAGCCAGTAGTAAAAGCGATTAGCGCATGCTCTGGATCGCGGCCGGTAGCAAAAGCATTTGGGGCGGGATCATTAACGATGGCCACCTTTGGCATTGGTAAACCTGATGCAATTACAACTTCATGTACTACATTGAAAAGATTTGGGTTGTCCGCTTCGGTGATTAGCTTTGCGCGGGTCATCTTCAAAACTAATTTGTCAGAGGCGAAGTAAGAGCCCCAAACTGAAACTAGGGTGATTAGAACCGCTAGTGGAATTACTCCGGCGCCGGTGCCACCAAATGCGGTGATCGCTACATAGGCAACTGACCAAACCAAGACGCCCATGAAGAAGAGAAGTAAAAAGGTTTTCCGCTTGTTTGCGGATTCCAGGGCGCGAAAATCTGACATTGTTTTTTTCTTAGAACTTAACGTTAGGAGCGTTGCGGATTGTTGGATCCTCAACCTCGTAAAACTCTCGTTCGTCTACCTTGGCAAAGCCCACGAAAAAGCTGGTGGGGATGGTTTTTACCGCGGTATTTAGATTGCGAACATTGTCGTTGTAGAACTGACGGGCAAAGGAGACTTTATTTTCAGTGGTTGATAACTCTTCCTGTAGTTGTAGGAAGTTGGTGGAGGCTTTCAAATCTGGATAAGCCTCAGCAACCGCAAGTAATCCACGCAGCGCATTGGTAAGAGCGCCATCTGCAGCAGCAACCGCTGGCAGGGTTGATGCGGTGGTAGATGCGGCACGGGCCTGTACAACTTTTTCTAGCGCCTCTTTTTCATGTGAGGCGTAACCTTTAACAGTTTCGACAAGGTTAGGAATTAGATCAGCGCG
>RFSC01000114.1 GCA_009924185.1 Actinomycetota bacterium | reverse complement strand
GGCCGCCTTTAGCGCGCCAGCAATTACATCTTTAGTGCGTTGCCAGATTTCGGCGGCATCATGCTCGACCCATCCAGCTCGCGGCAGAATCTGCGTGTGCTCCATTTGATGCTGTCCAACAATCTTTCCGGCATCATCAAAGACGATGAAGCGGGTACTTGAGGTTCCTTGGTCGAGTGAGCCGATGTAAGACATAAGCCGTATCCTAAGCCTGTGCCGCTTTCAAATTCGAGCCTCAATGAGGGCCAACGCCAACAGGCGATTCATGATTTGGCCCATGACGAGTTCGACATTCTTGTTGTTGGCGGCGGAGTTAACGGAGTTGGAATTGCTTTAGATGCCGCCTCTCGTGGCTTGCGTGTGGCGCTGGTAGAAAGCTCAGATTTTGCCGCTGGAACCTCATCTAAATCATCAAAGTTGATTCATGGCGGTCTGCGTTATCTAGAGCAGTATGACTTCAAACTTGTGCGCGAAGCTTTGAATGAACGCGAGCTCATGGTCAGCACACTCTCTCCGCATCTCGTTAAACCAGTTTCATTTCTCTACCCACTACAAGAGAAGTTCAAAGAGCGCACCTATGTTGGTGCCGGTATGGCGCTTTACGATGCATTACGTGGCTTCAAGCGAGCGCTGCCGTGGCACAAACATCTATCGCAAAAAAGAATTAGCGAGATAGCCCCTTCACTTCGGTTAGATGTGGTCACCGGTGGTTTTCAATACTTTGATGCACAGGTTGATGATGCCCGGCACACAATGAGCATTGCACGAACTGCAGCCAAGTATGGAGCGGTAATCACGACCCGTACTCGGTGTGAAGAATTGATCAAAGAGGGTAAATCTGTTGTTGGCGCTAAGGTCAAAGACTTAGATAGCGATGAGATTATTGAGGTCCGAGCCAAGGCCACAATCATGGCTGCTGGAGTTTGGACCGATCCGCTCTATGAAAAGTTTGGCTTGAAACCAGGCTATGCGGTGCGTATGTCTAAAGGCTCTCACATAATTGTTCCAGGCGATGCCATCAAATCTGAGTCTGGTGTAATCATCAAGACTGATGTCTCAGTCCTATTCATTATTCCTTGGGGCGACAAGTGGATTGTGGGAACTACCGATACTGATTACAACGAAAGTCGCGAAGAGCCGCTAGCCACCGCCGATGATGTCACCTACATAATTAATCAAGCCAACCGAGTCTTAGAGCCGAAGTTGAAAAGAGATCAAGTAATTGGAGTTTTTGCTGGTTTGAGACCTCTAGTTTCAACAGATCCAGATTCGCCAACCACAAAGCTTTCTCGCGAACATGTTGTAGATAGCCCAACTCGTGGCTTTGTTTCAATAGCTGGTGGCAAATACACCACCTACCGTGTCATGGCACAGGATGCGGTTGATGAAGCTATCAATCATCTGCGTCGCTTGGTTCCGGAATCTGTCACCGAAACTTTGGCAATTATCGGAGCCGAGGGTTACTCAGTATTGATGAATCAAATCCCACGACTGGCTAAGGAGCTCAATATCTCCGAGGCTACAGTTGAGCATCTACTAAATCGTTACGGCTCTTTAATCGAAGAAGTCTTAGCCCCGGCGCAAGAAGATGCAGAGCTTCTCGAGCCGGTTATTCCAGGCCTTCCGTATATTGGCGCAGAGATTGTTTATGCCGTTACTCATGAAGGTGCAAAAAGTATTGATGATGTGTTATCAAGAAGAACTCGCATCGCATTTGAGGATAAGAATCAAGGTTTAGAT
>RFSC01000113.1 GCA_009924185.1 Actinomycetota bacterium | reverse complement strand
ATCTGACCAAAGATTGTTACAGCAGCAATCGCAACCAAAATCCAAAACAGCGGCTTGCGAGTTAGCTTCTGATTCTGGGGTGCTTTGCCACTTTGATTTGGTTTGTTTTGTGGCAACCGTGGTTTCTTAAACTTTTGTTTTTCAGCCATGTTTACTCGTACATATGCTTTGCTAGAACACCGATAAAGGGTAGGTTGCGATACTTCTCATTGAAATCTAGTCCGTAACCAATTACAAAATCCTTTGGAATATCAAAGCCAACATATTTCACATCAACCTTAACTAAAGCTGACTCTGGCTTACGCAGTACTGTCATGATCTCTACAGATTTTGCGCCTCGTGAATTCAAATTGGTCTTCAACCAATCCAGGGTTAAACCTGTGTCGACAATATCCTCCACAATCAAAACATTGCGACCAGTGATGTCTTTATCTAGATCTTTCAAAATTCGAACTACGCCAGAGGATTTGGTACCTGATCCATAAGAGGAGACCGCCATCCAATCCATTTCAACATGACGATTGATGTGGCGTGATAAATCAGCCATCGCCATAACCGCACCCTTTAATACCCCAACTAGTAAGAGGTCTTGATCTTTGTAATCAGCTTCGATCTGACGTGCGATTTCCTGCAACCGAGTTTGTATTTGTTCTTCAGTTGCAATTACACGTTCAATTTCACTCTGCACTGATGCGAGATCCACAATCAACCTTTCTGTTAACCAGCAGGGCTTTAAGAGAGCGAAAGTCTGCCCGAAATTCGCTCGATGGTCACACCGCCCGGGAGCGCTACTGGGCCTTGACCCTTCCAGGCTGTGACTAGGGACTCAATAGGCTCAATATGGTCAGCGGTTAGTGAGCCTGATGGGGCGCCGGCGAGATAAATCGCCTTTCTTAGGACTCTGGTGCGGATGGCACGTGGCAGTGATTCCAAAGTCGAGATATCTAAAGAGATGGGGTCTAGTTCATCAAAGATCTCATCAGCCCACTGATCTAAAGCATCTGCATCATCTCTTAACAACTTGGCAGAGCGCACCAAAGCATCAGCGACTCCTGGACCAATCTCTTTTTCCATTAATGGCAAAATGTTTTCTCGCACTCTAACCCTGGTGTACTCCATTGATTGATTATGTGGATCACGCCAAAACTTCAAACCGAGTTCTTCACATGCCGCCTCTGTTTGGGCACGGGAAATCGACAACATCGGACGGCGGTAATCATCGATGCGCTGCGCCATTCCCGAAAGTGATCTAGTGCCAGAGCCGCGCGCTAATCCCAACAAAACAGTTTCTGCCTGATCATCTTTGGTGTGACCCAAGAAAATTGCTGCGGCGTTATGAAGTTTTGCTACATCATTAATCGCAGCATATCTGGCACGCCTGGCAGATGCTTCTAATCCATCAGTTACCTCAACTTTGATTTTGCGAATCTCAACATTTTCATAACCTAGTTTTAACAACTCTTTTTTCGCTTCATGAGCAACATCGGCAGAGTTACTTTGTAAACCGTGATCAACAATTAGTGCGATAGCTCGCAACGCTAAACTCTTACACTCTGGCAACAAGGCTGCGGCAAGTGCTAAAGAATCGGCACCGCCAGAAGCAGCGACAATTACCGTATCGCCGGCCGTTAAATCCTCTAACTCGCGGCGCACCGCAAGGCGGATTTGGTAAAGCGGAGTAGCGGCGGCCATAAGCCGAATACTAGACGCGGCCTCCGTATGGCATAAGTCCCTTAATGCTGTAGATATTGGAGTACAGCAAGCCCTTGCCCTTTGAGTTCGCCTCCCACATCATGCCGTTGCCAGCATAAATTGTGATGTGGTGAATTGTG
>RFSC01000112.1 GCA_009924185.1 Actinomycetota bacterium | reverse complement strand
TCTTCTTTAGCGGTACCAATCTCAGAGGCAACCTGATCCCAATCGCCACCAGTTACTGAATAAATTGTTCCTTCAGTGGTTTCACGTGATGAAGCAAAGGTACTCATCGATATGACCTCCGGTTATCTGGAGCCGGAACTGTTGCACCGATGTACTCAACTGGAATTCCACCGAGTGGATAATCCTTGCGTTGTGGATGTCCGGGCCAATCATCTGGCATCAAAATGCGGGTCAAAGCTGGGTGACCATCAAAGATAATTCCAAACATGTCATAAGCCTCGCGCTCATGCCAGTTGGTGCCCGCCCAAACCTCAACTAGTGAAGGTATGTGTGGATCTGATTCTGAAGTTGCAACCTCTAAACGCAAACGACGGTTGTGTGTCATAGAAAGCAATTCATAAACCGCATGTAGTTCGCGATCTTTATCTGATGGATAGTGCACACCACTAACACCTAAGCAAACTTCAAAACGCAAAGTTTCGGTATCACGCAAAGTTTTTGCCACATCAAATAAACGATCCCGTTTGATATGCAAAGTTAATTCGCCGCGATCTACAACAACTTTTTCAATCGCATCATGAAACTCTGGAAATGCTTTCTCTAGCTCATCTGCAACATCATCAAAGTAAGAACCATATGGACGTGATGCAGAGGTTGGTGAATAAGCAGAGCGCTCTAATCCGCCGTAACCAGAGGTATCACCGGTTCCGGAGGCGCCAAACATGCCTTTTTGCTCGCTCATCATTAATCCCTGCTTCCAAATGCTGGAACCTGGTGGGTTGGAACCGCAGCAAGTGCAGCTGCCTCAACCTCTTGAATAATCTTCTGACGGTTTACACCAAGCTTTTCATTTCCGATTTGCTCATGAAGTTTCAAGATTGCATCCATCAACATCTCAGGTCTCGGTGGACAACCCGGCAAATAAATATCTACTGGGATGATGTGATCAACACCTTGCACAATCGCATAGTTGTTAAACATTCCACCGGAAGATGCACAGGCACCCATCGATAAAACCCACTTAGGTGCGGTCATTTGATCATAAATCTGACGAACAACTGGTGCCATCTTGTTGGAGACGCGACCGGCAACAATCATTAAATCCGCTTGACGTGGCGAGGCACGGAAAACCTCCATACCAAAACGGGAGATGTCGTACTTGCCCGCAGAACCAATCGCCATCATCTCGATTGCGCAGCAAGCCAAACCAAAGGTCGCTGGCCACAATGAGTTCTTGCGCATATACCCCGCCAAATTTTCGACGGTGGTTAACAGAAACCCGGAAGGGAGTTTTTCTTCTAGACCCATTTTTAATCCCATTCCAATCCGCCGCGACGCCATACATATGTGTACGCCACGAAAACTGTGAGGATGAAGATGACCATTTCAACTAAACCAAACAAACCAAGTGCGTCATAAGAGACCGCCCATGGATACAAGAAGACAATTTCAATATCAAAGATAATAAATAGCATCGCAGTTAAGAAGTACTTAACTGGAAAACGTCCGCCGCCTTGAGCCTGAGGGCTTGGTTCAATACCGCACTCGTATGCATCAAGCTTGGCCCGGTTGTAACGCTTTGGTCCCGAAAGAGCGCCGGCGACTACGGAGAAGATTGCGAATCCGAAGCCAATTGCTCCAATTACGAAGATCGGGACATAGGGGTTCACAACGGGAAATCTTAGGTGAGCCCTATAAATAGAGGGAAATTATTAGCCCTTAATGGCTGTGTGAACTGCCACAACTCCCCCCGTGAGGTTTACCCACGAAGGATTACGCCAGCCGGCACCACTCATTTCAGCGGCCAACTGCTCCTGATTAGGCCAAGCCCGGATTGATTCCGCCAAATAAACATAGGCC
>RFSC01000111.1 GCA_009924185.1 Actinomycetota bacterium | reverse complement strand
TGTTTGGTGATATTGGTAGCACGACGCAGCGCATGCACCACCATTCCAGCACCAACAGTATTTAGCGTCACTCGATCTACCAATACAAAGTTTCCAGAGTTGCGATTCTCTGTGTAACCAGTTAATGGAATCGGTCCATCAGTTGCGATCTCTACTAAACCAATCTCATTCATCCCCAAAGTACGCACCGATTCATGTTCACCATTGTGAATATCTAGTCGATGACGGATTGTGGTGATGGTGGCTGGCACCATTGATGAACCATTTACCAAGTAATAAGAGCGGGAGTGGATTAACTCCTCTTCTCCCAACCAAACCATATGCGCGCTAAAGCGATCAGCTGGCACGGTGTAATCATTGGCTTTCTCAATGAAATCACCACGTGTGGCATCAATATCCGGCTCCAAAACCATTGTGATAGCTCGACCGGTCTCAGCCTTTTCAATATTTCCTTCAAATGCAACAAGGGAGCCAACCTTTGCTTTGCGCTGGCTTGGCAAAACAATTACCTCATCACCAACCGCAAACTCACCCTGTGAAACCGTCCCAGAAATCCCTCGGAAGTTTTCTGCTCTAGAGATCAGCTGCACACCCATCCGCGAATGCCCGGAGGTATTGGGCTTTTCCCGCCAGTTTTGAATCTCCTCCAACAATGAACCGCCGGTGTACCAACCAATTCGATCACCCTTATAAACCACATTGTCGCCTTCAAGTGCGCTAACTGGAATGTAGGTGATTGATTCGATACCCAATCTTTCAACGGTTGGTTTCAAATCAGCGATTAAAGATTCATAAACCTTCTGATCAAATCCCAAAGCATCCAGCTTGTTGATGACCACCATTATCTTCTCTACACCCATCAAGGAACAAATAGTTAGGTGTCGCAAAGTCTGTGGCCGAATTCCACGTGTTGCATCAACCAATACCAAAGCAATATCTGCTCGTGATGCCGCTACCGCCATATTACGGGTGTACTGCTCATGACCTGGTGCATCCGCGATAATCAAACGTCTTCCATCTAGCAAAGACATCGATCTATAAGCCACATCAATAGTGATGCCTTGTTCCCGCTCTGCCTCTAATCCATCAGTCAACAAAGAAAAATCAATTTCACCCGCCGGAATAATCGAGCCAGCACGTCTCACCTTTCGGGTGGTATTTAAAGTGTCATGCGGTACCGAATCAGTCTCTACCAATAAGCGACCAATCAATGTGCTCTTGCCATCATCAACACTGCCACAGGTAAGTAATCGAACTATCGGGCGGGCTTGCATTAGAAATAACCCTCCCGCTTCTTCTTTTCCATCGAATCTTCATTGTCACCATCAATTAAACGGGTGGCACGTTCACTTAGCTTTACACCAGTAACCTCTTCAACAACCTCTTCCAAAGTAGTTGCATTTGACTCCACGCCTGCAGTCAATGGATAACAACCCAAAGTTCTAAAACGAATCATCTTCATCTCAGGTTTTTCACCATCACGTAGCGGATAACGTTCATCATCAACCATGATGAACTGCTCGCCCCGCTTGACTACCGGGCGTTCCTTAGCGAAATACAAGGGGTTTACATAGATATTCTCAAGATGGATGTAGCTCCAGATATCCAACTCAGTCCAATCTGAAATCGGAAACACCCGCATGGTTTGATCAGGACGAATCCTGGGATTGTAGGTACGCCATAACTCTGGACGCTGCGCACGCGGATCCCAGCGATGACCAGATTCTCTTACGCTAAACAATCTCTCTTTAGCGCGGCTCTTTTCCTCATCACGACGAGAACCACCAATCGCGGCATCAAATTGATACTTATCAAAGGCCTGCTTCAAAGCCACGGTATTCATTACTCGGATGTACTCAGAGATGCCATGACTAAATGGGGTGATTCCCTG
>RFSC01000012.1 GCA_009924185.1 Actinomycetota bacterium | reverse complement strand
TGAGTGGGGTTGCAGATCGAGAGGAAGCATTAACAAATAGACCAAGTGTGGTCTCAAAGGTTATTGCGCCGTTGATCCTTCGCTGAGGCGAGAGGTTTCATCATCGATTCGGGTAGCAGCATTTGCAAGACCCTCTTGGTACTTCTTGGCGTGATGACCACAGAAAAGTAGTTCAAATCCATTTGCCATTACTGCACGAACATAAGCCTGCGCGCCACAACGGTCACAGCGATCAAGGGCGTTAAGGGGCGTGGAGTCGAGTACTACGTTCTCGGTCATTTGGAGCCTACCTTTCTTTCCTCGTACAGATGCTTACAGTGGAACATCAAACCACCTCTTACTTATTCCCCGCAGGTTAAAACCTTACTTTTTTACTTTTCTCGCCCAATTCTGTGAAATTATCGACATATTCTCAGCCTCCTCGGCGCGTAATCCGCTCCGTATTGAGGGTGATAGATACCCTTGCGCATCGTGGCTGACAAAGATAATCGCAGCGTAGAAACCTCTTACTCCGCAAAGGATCTCTCTGTTCTTGAGGGGTTAGATGCGGTCCGCAAGCGTCCCGGAATGTATATCGGTTCAACCGATGGTCGTGGTTTGATGCATTGCCTTTGGGAAATTATCGACAACGCGGTAGATGAATCACTGGCTGGTCATTGCAAGAAGATTGAAATCAATCTAGAAAAAGATGGCTCAGTCGAGGTTCATGATGATGGTCGTGGAATTCCAGTTGATAAGGAGCCAAAGACTGGATTAACCGGCGTTGAGGTTGTCATGACAAAACTCCACGCAGGTGGAAAGTTTGGCGGCGGTTCCTATGCAGCTACTGGTGGACTACATGGTGTTGGAGCCTCAGTTGTAAACGCATTGTCATCTCGTCTTGATGTTGAAGTGGATCGTGATGGCAAAATTTATTGGATGTCATTCAAGCGTGGTGTTGCGGGTGTATTTGATGGAGATGGACCAAATGCCTCTTTTGAACCGCAATCAGGTTTGCGGGTTATTGGAAAGATTTCCTCAAAGGTAACCGGCACCAGAGTTAAATGGTGGTCAGATAAACAGATCTTCCTAAAAGATGCAGAGTATGACTTAGAAGAGATTTATACCCGCGCTCGACAAACTTCATATTTAGTTCCTGGTTTAACTCTAGTAGTAAATGACAATCGCACCAAAGACAAGAGCTCTCAAACCTTCTTCCACAAAGGTGGCATCTCGGAGTACTGCGACTTTATTCAACCTGATCAAGCAGTTGGCGATGTAATTCGCCTAACCGGCAAGGGCCACTATCAAGAAACCGTTCCAGTTCTGGATGAGAAAGGTCATCTGGAGCCTAAAGAAGTGGAACGGGATATGGATGTTGATATCGCCGTTAAATGGGGTAATGGCTATGAAACAACCATCAGATCTTTTGTAAACATCATTGCTACCCCAAAGGGTGGAACCCATGTTCAAGGTTTTGAAAAAGCTTTGACCAAGACCTTTAACGAGTTTCTACGTTCCAAAGGTATTTTGAAGAAAAATGAGCAAGATGTAATTAAAGATGACATTGTCGAGGGCTTAACTGCCGTCGTAACAGTGCGAATGTCAGAGCCGCAGTTTGAGGGTCAGACCAAAGAGGTGTTAGGTACCCCGGCGGTTACCCGTATCGTTCAGCAAGTTGTCTCAGATGAGTTGAAGAAGTTCTTTTCAACAACAAAGCGCATCGATAAAGCAAATGGCCTGCTAATTCTGGAAAAGGTTGCCAACGCATCACGCACCAGAATCTCCGCCCGCGCCCATAAAGAGCTGCAGCGCAGAAAAAATGCCTTGGAGAGCTCCTCACTTCCAGCCAAGTTATCTGATTGCCGCTCAGAGGATGTCTCTAGAACAGAGCTGTTTATTGTTGAGGGTGAATCTGCTTTGGGAACCACTAAAGCGGCTCGTAACTCTGAATTCCAAGCTATCTTGCCACTTAAGGGCAAGATTCTTAATGTTCAGAAGGCCTCCTTATCGCAAATGCTCGACAACGCTGAGTGCGCTGCAATCATTCAGGTAATTGGTGCTGGATCTGGAAAATCCTTCACAATAGAGGATGCCAGATACGGTCGGGTTATTTTGATGTCAGATGCTGATGTTGATGGTGCACACATTAGGTGTTTGATGCTCACTTTGTTATATCGCTACATGAAGCCTTTAATTGATGATGGCCGGGTATTTGCAGCAATTCCACCACTACATCGGATTGAAGTTATGGGCGGGGGAGGCAAAAAGGGCGAGGTGCATTACACCTACTCTGATGATGAAATGAAAAAGCTTCTCAATGATTTGAAGAAAAATGGTAAGCGCTGGAAAGAGCCGATCCAGCGTTATAAAGGCCTAGGTGAAATGGATGCGGACCAGCTTCGAGAAACAACCATGGATCCTGATCACCGTACATTGCGTCGCATAACAATTAAGGATGCGGCCGAGGCGGAAAAGATGTTTGAACTACTTATGGGCAACGAGGTCGCTCCTCGCAAGGAGTTCATCGCTACCGCCGATATTGATCGTGAAAGAATCGACGCTTAAAACATAAGTCTTAAGCAATCTGTTTTAAGCAATAAGTGTTCGGCGCGGAGTAGCGAACCTCTTCTCAACCTCACTTAACTCATCCGCAACCTGCTTGCGCAAAGCTTCATCACTCTTTAGCAGTGCGGTTAGTTTGGCGATAGTGGACTTCAACTCTTTCTGCTCTGTTTCCAGCTCAATCTTGGACATCTTGGTCAAGCGACGAAGTGGCATGTCAAGAATGTAGGTAGCTTGTTCATCGGTGAGCTTGAAGCTCTTGATTAGAGCAGCTTTTGCTTCATTTGCATCATCGCTACCGCGGACAATTTTACTTTATCAATGTCAATAATCGCCTTTAACAATCCATCCACCAGATTAAGTCTGGCGGTGGCTTTCTCCTTGCGGAAATTAGAACGACGGGTTACTACCTCAATGCGGTGATCAACAAATACCTGAAGTAGCTCCTTCAGCCCTAGAGTTTTTGGCTTTCCTTCCACCAATGCCACAGCATTTATTGAGAAGGCATCCTCTAGCGGGGTTAGCTTGTAAAGATTTTCAAGGACCTGCTCAGGCTCAAATCCATTTTTGATTTCGACAACGACCTTGGTTCCAGATTGACCATCTGTTAGATCGATGATGTCGGAGATTCCTTGAATCTTCTTGGCTCTAACCAGATCGCTTATGCGTTCTACAACTTTTTCTGGTCCAATATTGAAAGGTAGCTCGGTAATTGTTATGCCCTGTTTGCGTGAAGTGACCTTTCCAATCTCAACCTTGGCTCGCACCTTGAAAGCACCTTTGCCGGTCTGATAAGCCTCCAAAATTCCTTCTTTGCCAATGATGGTGCCGCCGGTAGGAAAATCTGGAGCTGGAACAAACTTCATCAGCTGTTTCAAGGTTGCATTGGGATTTTCAATCAGATGCTTTGTGGCTGCAATAACCTCACCTAAATTATGTGGCGCCATGTTTGTCGCCATACCAACTGCAATTCCCGTTGCACCGTTTACTAAAAGATTGGGAAAGGCGGCGGGCAGTACGAGAGGTTCCATGATCTGACCGTCGTAATTGGCACCGAAGTTAACTGTGTCTTCATCAGCCTCTTCCACCATCAACAACGCAGAGTTTGCCAAGCGAGCTTCGGTGTAGCGCATCGCTGCCGGGCCGGCATCTAGCGAGCCAAAGTTCCCGTGACCATCTACTAATGGCAGGCGCATTGAAAATCCTTGGGCCATACGTACTAAGGCATCGTAAATAGCACCATCTCCGTGCGGATGTAACTTACCCATTACCTCTCCGACAACACGAGCGCTCTTTACATGTCCCTTGTCAGGACGTAGACCCATTTCAGACATCTGATGCAGAATTCTGCGATGAACTGGCTTCAATCCATCGCGCGCATCAGGAAGCGCACGTGAGTAGATAACTGAGTATGCGTACTCCAAAAAAGAGTCTGACATCTCCGATGAGACATCGACATCAACGATTTTGCCAGGGAACTCTCCGGGTTTTGGTCCTGCCGCCTTCTTAGAGCTCTTACCTGAATCTGCTTTTGCCATGAGCGGGATTCTGCCAAGTAAAGAGAGGTTTATTGGGGATTGACGCTCGGTCTAGCCCCGATAATTGCAACACATTGGGCCGCTAACTTGTTTCCGGCCGTCATAGCTACATCTAATTGTTTGTTTGCAATCCAACTTGGAATAAATCCAGCAGCAAAAGCATCACCGGCTCCAGTGGTATCAACCGGATTAATTGCATCAGTTCTAGCTATGACAGATGAGCTGTCTATAGATGCTCCGATTGCACCAGAAGCGCCGCGCTTGATAACAACGGTTTCAACCTGTTTTCTTAATTCAACAAGCGCTGCTTCGCAACTGTCCCGATTTGATAGATAAAGCGCCTCTTCCTCGTTCATTAAGAGGATATCCATTTTGGAAAGATAAGAAACCGCTTCATCTTTGCCAAAGTGAGAAATAGTCCCAACTGAAGCTGGATCAAAAAACAAGGGGATACCTGCAGACTTTATTTGCGCAATCATCTGCAACACTCCTGAGGTCGAAGCTTTATTGAAAAGTGAGTAGCCGGATATGAATGCGGCATCAAAGCCATCTAAGTTGGGTAAATCAGAGCTGTTTAATCCAGAGTTTGCCCCTGAATCTGGAAACATGGTGCGTTGTCCACTTTCATCAACAATAACAACTACCACGCCTGTCTTTAACCCCTTTTGTCGAAGCTTGCCATGTCTTATGTTCCAGGAGTCCAACTCTGCAATAACAGAATCCGCTGCTGCATCATCTCCAGTGCGGGCTACAAAGTGCACTTCATTTCCCGAGTAAGAGAGCCAGGTTGCGGTATTTGCTGCTGCACCGCCGCCATGAGTTGAAATTTTGGCTGGAGTGTCACTGGCATAGTTGATTGGAGAATCAATTAAAACCATTACATCCAGCATTAAATCGCCAACACAAAGAATTCGCGGCATTTTAATTGTTTAGATTCGAGTCGGCCGCAGCAATCTGCGCAGCCAAGGCTGAGTTTTCTTTGATGATTTCAATGTTAACTCTTAGTGATTCACCGTTCGTATTGGAGTGGAAGTATTCAAGAAGGAAAGGGGTTACCGCCTTGCCTTTAATGCCAGCTTTGTGAGATGCCGCCAAACCTTCCTGCAAAGTTTTTTCATGCAATGCCTTATCCATCTGATTCTTAACTGGGTTTGCTACCACCATCCCTGATTTCGTGGTAGCGACCATTTTTCGTGCCCGCCAAATCTCTGCAATCTCAGCGGCGGAGTCTGCTCGATACTCCAAATCGAAACCGGAATCAGAGAGATAGAAACCCGGGAATCTATTAGTTCGATATCCAACTATCGGGACTGAAAAGCTTTCTAGCCTTTCAAGTGTTGCAGCCACATCCAGAATTGATTTAGCACCTGCGCTTACAACTAGAACTGGAATCTCTGCTAAGGAGTGCAAATCTGCTGATTCATCCCATGTCTCCTGAGCACCGCGGTGCACTCCACCCAAACCTCCGGTGGCAAAGAAGGATATGCCAGCAAGATGTGCAATATGTGATGTCGCGGCCACGGTTGTTGCGGCACTCAACTTCTTGGCGGTTATAGTTGCAAGATCTCTAATCGAGGCCTTCAAAATAGATTCATCATTTGCGACTCGATCCAGAAACTGGCTTTCTAATCCAACGTGGATTTCTCCATCAATAATGGCGATAGTGGCTGGGGTAGCACCATTAGCGCGAACAATCTCCTCGACCTCTTTTGCCACCTCCATATTGGTAGGCCTAGGAAGTCCATGACTGATGATGGTGGACTCTAAAGCCACCACCGGTTGATTTTTGCCTAGAGCGCTCTTTACTTCCTCGGAATAACGAATCACGAACTCAAGATTACTGGAAAGATATGGCTGTGCCGGCACTGCTCTCTGATCTATCTCAATCAGTCTTCTCCTCTCTCGGTGTTCATGGCACAAGCAACCCCTTGGGCATCTCCAAAAATCCAGGGCAGAGAGAGTGTCTACTGCTCATCGATGGGATGGGAAGAAATGCCCTTGAGTTATGCAAGAAAGATTTATCAATATTCAATCAATTAACCAATTTGGATGTCTTAAACGCGACCTTTCCCTCAACAACATCCACCAGCCTGACCTCTCTCGGAACAGGTGCATCGGTAGGTGTTCATGGGATGGTGGGCTACACCATGCGGGTACCGCATAGTGGCACTCCAGAACGATTGCTCAACGCACTTAAATGGGATGAGCGTGTTGATCCATACATTTGGCAATCACAAGAAACATTGTTCGAAAGAGCCAAAGCGCAGGGAATCAGGGTTTCCCATGTTGCTGCAAAGCGGTACGAAGAAACAGGATTTACTCGAGCTGCACTCAGAGGCGCTGATTATCTGGGGGCAAATCAGGTTGATGATTTGGTTTCAAATGCTGCAGCGGCTTTGAAAAACCCTAACTCATTTGCCTACGTGTATATAAATGATGTCGATGATGCTTCTCACAGGGAAGGTTTTGGATCAGAAAAGTTTTATGTAGCAATGCGCAAGGCTGCTGAATTGATTACTAAGTTGATAGAAAATTTGCCTGGGGGAACCAGATTATGGATTACGGCAGATCATGGGATGATCAATCGCTCCGATTACTGCGTTCTGGGCAAAGGAAACAATCTCCTTCAAAACGTCGATTTGTTGGGTGGAGAACCGCGGGTGCGTTATCTGTACATCAGAGAGGGCGCGGTTTTGGAGACCAAAGCACAATGGCAGGAGTATTTTGGTAATCAAGTGACTCTATTGACTAGAGATGAAGCTCTGAATAATGGATTGTTTGGTCCAAAAATTACCGATACTAATCAGCAACGGGTGGGGGATTTAATTGCCATTGCTAATGGAGAGCTGATTTTGGTTGAACAGGAAAGGGAAGAGCTGCAGTTGTCGATGGTTGGTCACCATGGAGGCGTTACCCCAGCAGAGTTAGAGATTCCTCTGCTGATCCATCAGCTTTAGTTTTCTTCTTCCTCGCCATCTCTTTTCTTGCTCTTTCCAAACATGATGTCATCCCAAGATGGAATAGAGATGCGTCGAGTAACCCCATCTTTTTTAGCATCAGGGGTAATTTCCTTGGCTGGGGACTCATCAATAACACCGCGCTCATCTACTAGCGGATCTGTGCGAACCGCAACTAAGCGTGGTGGTTGAGACTGTTCCCCTTCAACCGGAAACAAAACCCCATGATCGCTCATCCGATCATTTCGCTGACTTTGTTTTGTAGGAATCTCTTCACCATTTATCCAGCGCGCACCATCATCTTTGGAAAACAAAGTTCTCTTGTTGGAGTCAAAGCTCCAGGTTGCTTCTGAATGTCCTTCGCTGGATGGATAACTCAAAACTAAATTCCAGGTTCCGTCTTCGAGACGCCAGGTATTCCATGAAATCTGATTCATGTTTACGCCGCGAGGGGCTAATCTATGAATCACCAAGTCAGACAAAGTCATAGAACTTCCTTTAGGAGAAGCTTTCTCTGCCTGCTCAATAATCCAGGCCCGTTCCTGCATTATGGGACTTGCATAACGTTCGATTTTTTCTAAAGACAATCCGGAGATACGGGAAACTTCTCCATAACTTTCTCCAGCGCGGAGTCGAGCCTGAATCTCCTTAATCGAGATCTGTTGAGCTGGCTCAGTAACCGGGGTCAATCTTCTTTCATTGATAACTGCCTTCAAAGAATCATTTACTCGGATGGAAAACTTGTTTCCCTCTGCATCAACCATCTCAAGATGGTCTCCATCTTCAGATTTGCCAACAACTTTTAGCTCAGTCACGGGTAAAGATTGCCACAGTAAATGCAAAATTCACTGGAGCTTACGCTGGAATTTCAGCTGATTTCTTTTGCCAAACCGATAAATAGGGAAGTAAGGAAAGCAGAGAAATCGCCATGCAGCCGACTGGGATGATAAATGCGACAGATGGACCGTAAGTGTCAATGATGTATCCAGTAAGGGCGGTTGGAATCGCGCCACCCAAGTTGAGAGCTGCAATAGCCCAAGCCAAAACCTCTGTCGTTCGCTTCTCGCTTACGGAGCGTTCGGCAACAGCAAGTCCTGCGGTCAATAAAGGAGCGATTGCAAGCCCGTTAAAAAAGAGCACAACAGCCATAATCCAAAGATTTCCTTGGAATAGCTGCGCTGAAAGGAAAATGGGAATTGTCAATAACATTAGGGCAATCAAGGATCGGATGAATCTTTTAGCCTCATTTAGTTTCCAATGAATCGTTCCACTTATAAATGCTGAGATTCCGGAGCTAAGTGACCAGATGGCAATGAAGAGACCGCTGTACTCCCTAACCCCGTACTCATCTGAATACCCAACTATCACTAAACCAGTAGAGCTAAAGAACGCTCCGACCATCATCATCGGTATAAACAGCGCTCGAATAAATCGGTCCTTAATCAACAAAGATCGATCATCGCCCACTTCTTTGGGATGGGCGGGCGGTTGAGTTTTTCTTTGCAACAAGAACAGCACGGCGCCCACCGCCAAGAATCCCATAGCAGCAAATATGGCTGCGGCAGGGAAGAACATCGATGCAAATATTGTGGCAATTACTGGACCGCTGGTAAAAACAATTTCATCTACCATCGCCTCGAAAGAGTAGGCAGTATCAATAAGTTTTCGGTCTTCTCCAATTGCATGAATCCATCTGCGTCTCACCATCTGGCCAGAACCAATAACAAATCCCTCAAAAATCATGGCAGCTAAGAACCAGCTCCAGGTAGGTGCATCAGATTTAACCAAGTAAACAAAAAGCCCTAAAAATATTATGTGAATTGGGGCAGTGATAGAGAGAATGCGATTTTGTCCAAATTGATCCGCTGCCCTGGACCAGAGCGGGGTGGCAATAGCGAGAACCACAGATGCAAACATGGATAACGCGCCAGCTAAAGCGTATGAATCTGTTTCAGAAACTACAAACAGAACAATCGCGATGTAAAGCATGGAAATTGGCATGCGCAAAATGAAGCCAGCAAATGAAAATCTCCAGCCTCCAGGAATGGCGAAGAGGCGTTTGTAGGAGGAAAGCACGCGGGAAGTCTACTTTAGTTAGTTGATTCCACAGTTTCTGCATACTGATGTGATTAGATGAGGACATGAATCAAAGTTCTGAACTTTTGGAGCTTGCTGAAGCTATTGCGCTACAAGCTGGAGAGCTGCTACAGAAGCGACCTTCAAAGTTTGAATTAGATCAAAAGAGTGGGGTCTCTTACCCGGATGGTGCATCAGCATTGCGGCTAAAGATGAACAAGGTTTTCTAGTTGGAGTGGTCTACTCGCCATCAACAAATTCACTATGGAAAGCCAGACGAGGAGCGGGAGCTTTCTTAAACAATCAACCCCTCAAATGCAATGATCCTGTTGCGCTAAATCGTGCATTAGTTGGTTCGGGATTTGCATATGATCTTGAAAAGAGAAAAACTCAGGCTAGCTTTATAGAGAAATTACTTCCGGAGATTCGAGATTTGCGACGCCTGGGAGCTTGCGCGGTTGATATTTGTCATGTTGCCAGTGGCTCTCTAGATGCTTACTTTGAAGCTGGCGTGAATGAATGGGACTACGCTGCCGCAGGACTCATTGCCACGGAAGCGGGCGCCAGGCTGACCATCAAATCTGGAATCTGGAATGGTGAAAAGCACATGGTGATTGTGGCTGGCCCAACCTTGCATGATGCCTTGCTGGCCAAGATTGAGGCTAACTGGATTGAGGCTAACTAGATTGAGGCCCAAAAGCTAGGAGAGCCTCAAACCCAGGTGGACCAGAGCCCAGATTGAGCGTGATTTAGCGGTTCGGGAGGTGGTGTGGCAAGATACCGCCGTTAATAAGCCTCAAAATTTTCAATACCAAGCTGTTAGGAAAAATCATGAACGTTCTTGATGCGGTTGATGCCGCCACCCTCCGTAAGGACATCCCAAACTTCCGTCCTGGCGATGAACTTAAGGTTCACGTCCGAGTTATCGAAGGTAACAAGAGCCGTATTCAGGTTTTCCAAGGTCTAGTAATCGCTCGCCAGGGATCTGGCGCACGCGAGACCTTCACAATTCGCAAGCTTTCTTATGGCGTAGGCGTTGAGAGAATTTTCCCGGTTCATGCTCCGGTTATCGAAAAGATTGAGTTAGTGCGTAAAGGTGAAGTTCGCCGTGCCAAGCTTTATTACCTACGTGAGCTTCGTGGCAAGGCGGCAAAGATCCGCGAGCGTCGTGGCGCAGAGGAGCTAGAGGCAATTTACGCAGCTCCAGTTGTCGCAGAGAGCGTTGCAGAGGCAGCTCCAGTTGTCGAACAGGAAGCAGTTGCAGCTCCAGTTGAGGAAACTCCAGTAGCTGAGACAACAACAGACGAAGCCAAGTCCTAACTTCGACCTGTCTTGGTCGTAGATTGATGTTTGCGAAAGCTAAGAAGTCAACGCTTCGCGAACTTCCAATACTGCTGGTTTCTGCTCTAGTTCTATCAATAGTTGTTAAAACTTTTCTAGTTCAGTTTTTCTATATTCCATCTGGCTCGATGGAGAACACGCTTTTAGTAAATGATCGAGTCGGAGTAAACAAGCTGGGTGCACTTTTCTCAGATATCAAGCGAGGAGAGGTAGTTGTTTTTAGAGATCCAGCAAATTGGTTATCTGCTCCATACGATGAAAAAACCGGCCTAGCCAAAGTAGCAAGGGATTCCCTCGTATTTGTTGGTGTTATGCCAGATCCAGCAAAACAGTATTTGATTAAGAGAGTGATTGGCGTTGGTGGCGACAGAGTTGTTTGCTGTAATGCGGAGGGCAAGGTCGAAGTAAACGGGGTGGCTATAAATGAGCCTTATGTTTTCCCGGGCGACAAACCCTCAGACACAGAGTTTGATGTCACCGTTCCTAAAGATTTCATTTGGGTTATGGGAGATCATCGCGGCGCAAGTGCAGACTCTCGTTTTCATACAGATGATCCAAACCAAGGCATGGTGCCTCTGGATAAGGTCACCGGCAGAGCACTGTTCATTATTTGGCCTTGGAAAAACATTGGAGTCTTGGAGGTCGGCGAAGATCTTTCAAAGATTCCATTAAATTCAAAACCGTAATCGGCGGATACCGCGTGATTGAAAACAAGCTAATCGCCGCAGGAATAACCAGGATAGCTGGCGTTGATGAAGCTGGTCGCGGTGCATGTGCTGGACCCTTAGTTGTAGCTGCCGTGATTCTGCGGGATTTGAACTCTAAAGCGCTTGAGGCAGTTAGAGATTCGAAGGAGTTAACTCCGAAAAAACGCGAAGCGCTTTTTGAAGTGATTGTCGAGGAGTCTCTCGCACATTCGATTATTGAGATTCCACCAACGGAGATTGATTTAATCGGTTTGCATCGATCCAACTTAGAGGGAATGCGGCGAGCCATTAGCGCACTATCTACCCACCCTAACTACATATTGACCGATGGTTACGAGATAGAAGGATTGCCGGCTCCCTCACTTGCGGTATGGAAAGGCGACCAGGTAGCACTTTCTATTTCCGCGGCATCAATTTTGGCCAAGGTTCATCGAGATCGAGTAATGCAGGATTTAGATTTAAAGTATCCGGGATATGGATTTGCAGCACATAAGGGGTATGTGACAAAAACTCATCAAGCGAGTTTGAAAAAGTATGGCGCCAGTGAGGTTCACCGCCACTCATACGCCAACATCGCAGCACTTATCAACAATTAGATTTTTACACAGCTCGCTAAATCTAGTTCTAGGCGTTTGATAGGCAAACTACCTTCACGCCATGGCGCTCAATAAGAAAGCTGAGTTACTTGGACATGCTGGAGAAGAAGCTACTGCCAAACTTCTGATTGCTAAGGGATATCGAATTCTTGATAAGAATTGGAGAATTAAAGAAGGGGAGTTGGATTTAGTTGCATTATCGCCGAAAAGCGAAATTGTCTTTGTGGAAGTCAAAACCAGAACTAGCAATGACTATGGAGAACCTTTAGAGTCGATCACAACCGTCAAGCTACAGAGAATTCAGAGACTTGCTCTTGCTTGGTTGGCTACTCATCAAAGATTGGGCAACCCATATCGCATCGATGTCTCAGGGGTATTGCTGGGTCGCTCCGGAGAGCTCAGCATTGATTATCGCGAGGATGTTTCATGAGTTTTGCCATGACTCAAGGGGTTACCTTGCTAGGAATTGATGGTGAGCTAGTCAGCATTGAAGCTGATGTCTCTAAGGGTTTACCTAGTTACCAATTATTGGGATTGCCTGATGCGGCATTAAATGAGTCTCGAGATCGAATTCGTTCTGCAATTCAAAACTCAAAACTTAATTGGCCACAGCACAAGATTACCGTTTCACTTTCACCAGCCTGGCTACCAAAGAGTGGATCAGGTTTTGATCTTCCTATCAGTATTGCAATTCTTGCAGCTAGCGGGCAGATACCTTTAACGGCGCTTAATGGCATTATTTTGATAGGCGAGCTATCACTAGAGGGCGCTCTAAAGCCTATTCGAGGAATTTTGCCTATGTTGTTGGCAGCTGCCAAACACGGTTGCAAGCAGGTAATACTCCCCAAGCAAAATGCGGCAGAAGCATCATTGATTGAGGACATCGAAGTTTTGCCAGCAGAGAATCTCTCTCAAGTAATTGGATTTCTTAATGGCAGGATTCAGTTGTCTTCAGTGCCGTTTCGTGAAAACACAGAGCCCACTTTCAACCTAGACTTTTCTCAAGTTGCAGGACAACAGAGAGCAAAGTTTGGCATGGAGGTTGCCGCAACTGGCGGGCAAATTCTTGATTCATTGCGCCAGCCTCTGGAATCAGGCGTCGTTGAAATAACGAGAGCAATAGGCAGCTTCAAATTCCCTGCGCAGTTCATGTTGGTTCTAGCAGCAAACCCATGTCCTTGTGGCAGATTTTCTGGGAAGGGAAGAGGCTGTCAATGCACCTCGCTTCAAGTGAGACGTTATTTGAGCAAGCTTTCAGGGCCATTACTTGATCGTGTTGATTTAAGAGTGAAAGTAGATACCCCAACCCGTGCCGAGTTAGCTGATACGACGCCAATAGAGGGGAGTGCACAAGTAAGAGGTAGAGTTGAAAAAGCCCGTCAAATTGCGCAAGAGAGATTCACGGATTACAACTTTGCCTTGAACTCACAAATCCCCTCCGAATTACTTCGCACTAGGTTTAAAGCTCGTCAAAAAGCCATGATTTCTCTCCACAATCTAATTGATCGCGAGGAGATTACCGCCAGGGGTTTTCACAAATTACTTCGTCTATGTTGGAGCATTGCTGATTTGCGAGATTTGGATGTGCCAGGAATTGAAGAGTTAGAGACTGCAATGAGTTTAAGGTCAGCTACGGAGCTGGCTGCATGATAGAGAAAGATAAACTACTCTTATTCAATGCAATAGAAGGTGGATCCAAATTCTGGTGCGATGAGTTACAAAGACTCGGCGCTGCTGCGCTCATCGAAAGAATCCTTGCTGATGATTACCTCAACCAGCGCAAATCTGCCGAACGGATCAAAGACAGGATTTTGAACAGCAGCTTTGATGATTTACAGCAACAGATATCAAGTTGCGGAGCACGCTTTATCACTAGCGAATCAATGGAATGGCCAACAACATTAAATGATTTAGCCGCACCTCCCATCGGATTAATTGTTAAAGGCAATGAGATTGAGGGAGACGCTGTTGCGATCGTGGGCACTAGAAACCCCACTATCTATGGAGCCAAAGTGGCTAGTGATTTTGCGGCGGGTTTTGTCGATAGGGATTGGAGGGTGGTAAGTGGAGGCGCCTATGGAATTGATACCCACGCCCATCGAGGAGCCCTCGCAGCTGAAGGAAAAACTTTTGCGGTTCTAG
>RFSC01000110.1 GCA_009924185.1 Actinomycetota bacterium | reverse complement strand
GCCTCCAGTTCTACATGTTTTGCTAATTATCTTGGTTGCTATGTTGGCAGGTGGTGCTTGGGCCGCTATCGCTGGTTATCTGAAGGTAAAGCGTGGCGTAAACGAAGTTATCTCAAACATCATGTTGAACTTCATCGCAGCTGCGGTCATTGCCTTCTTACTGAGCCCTAATCTTTTGGGTTCCTTGCCGGAAGGTTCGCAGAATCTGCAGACCAAACCAATTCCAGCAAGTGGGCAGATGCCAACCATTAAAGCCTTTGAAGGTGAGATTTACTCCTTCTTATTCATAGCGATTGTGGTTGGTGTGGGCTACTGGATCATGCTCAATAAAACGGTGTTTGGTTTTAACTTGAGAGCCGGTCGAAATCATCCAGTCGGAATATTTTTTGCCGCATTCCTTTGGTCATTCCTCGAGCGCTCTGCACCAGTTCTGGAGTTTGAGGGCGTCCCACCAGAGATTGTGATTGTTATGCAGGGCACGATCGTGCTCTCCATCGTTATCGCCTACGAGGTAGTTGCTCGCATAAATCTGCGTCAACAACAAAGGGCGGTTGGTTCGGCAAATTCAGAGAATCAAAATCTAACAGCAGATGAAGTGAAGGAGACTAAGTAATGTCAACTAACACCAACTCTGCTAAGCCAACATCAAAGGCTAAATCATTCTTTAGATCTCCAGCCAGAGTAACCCTGTTAATCGCTGGAATATTTTTGATTATCTCCCTAGTCGAGGTAATTACTGGTGCGACAGATATCTCCTCGCCAGGAACCTCTGGCGCAACACTTCGATTCGCCATTCCACTTTTGATGGCAGGTCTTGGTGGATTGTGGGCAGAGCGCGCAGGTGTAATCAATATTGGTCTTGAAGGAATGATGATTGTTGGAACCTGGACCGCGGCCTGGTTTGGTTATTTGCACGGACCTGTAGTTGGACTTCTTGCTGCTGCGGTCTTTGGTTTAGCTTCTGGATTTTTCCATGCGATTCTCACTGTGAAGATTGGAATCGATCAAGCGGTATCTGGTCTTGCCATTAACTTAATTGCAGCCGGTGCAGCTCGTTACCTGTCAGGAATCTTTTTCCCACCAGTCGGCGGGGATCGCACCGTCTCACCTCCTGTTGAAACACTACCTAGCTTCTCAATTCCTTTTATCGCCCCCCTGTTAAAAAGTATTGATGAGAAAAATATCTTTTTTGTCTCCAATATTGCTGGCTTGCTATACGGAGTAACAAAAGAACTTTCTGTTGTCACAGTCGGATTCCTGCTTCTTGTGCCGCTAACCTCTTGGATTTTGTGGCGCAGCAAGTTCGGATTGCGAATGAGATTCTCGGGGGAAAATCCCATGGCAGCAGAATCATTGGGAATCAATGTTTATCGCACCCGATATATTGCAATCTCAATTTCAGGCATGATGGCATCACTCGGTGGGGCTTATTTGGCGCTGGTGGCCTCTTCTGTGTATCGCGAGGGACAGACCGCTGGACGTGGCTTTATCGGATTAGCAACTGTGATCTTTGGTAACTGGAAACCAAGCGGAGTATTTGCTGGCTCCATTCTCTTTGGTTTTACCGATGCGATCCGAGTTCGACAGGCTGAATCTGTTACCGCGTTGATTTTGGCCGCAGGAATCGTGGCATTGTTGCTTTCAATTTTCTACACCTCTTCGCGTAGATGGAAGCCAGCTGGCTCATACTTTGTAATTGGTCTAGTTGCGCTTTGGATTAATCGCACCGTTGAAACCATTCCACAAGAGTTTGTCACCGTGTTTCCAAATGTTGCAACCCTATTGGTGCTTACCTTCTTAGTTAAATTTGAAACTGATTATCAGGGCAAACGTTGGTGCGATAGTGAAGCGATGTTGGCTTGCATGCACCGCGCTGTTAACTCTGGGGTGCCATTGTT
>RFSC01000109.1 GCA_009924185.1 Actinomycetota bacterium | reverse complement strand
TAGAACATCTAGATAAACCGCTTGCAGAGCGCATATTCCAAAGGCTGCAAAAACACATGGCCGGTGCCACAGTAATAGTTATTAGCCATGAAAAAATCGCTGGGGTAGAGGATCAACTTCTCATTACCCCAGCGATTTAATCGACTAATTACAGCGAATCAGCCTTTCCAAGCACCACTGTGAAGGTGCGGCTACCACCAGATGGCATATCCACAGTGATTTTCACGCTATCTCCAGGGGCATAGGAGCGGATTCGTACGATTGCCGAGATCAAGTCGTTGATCTTGCGACCATCAATCTCTTTGATTACCGCACCGGCTGGAATTCCAGCCTTGGCTGCAGCTTCGCCATCAACTACACGCAAGATACGTGCACCGGTTCCGGTGAATGAGGTATCAAAGTTGATGCCTAGGAATGGTCGTGAGGATTTACCGGTCGCGATGATTTCATCAACAACTCGTTTGGCCTGATTAATTGGAATTGAGAAACCAAGTCCAATCGAACCGGCTGAACCATTTCCTAATGTAGCAATTGCGGAGTTAATTCCCACTAACGCGCCAGATGCATCAACTAGTGGGCCTCCCGAGTTACCTGGATTATTCCACTGGTTACTGTTCCTGCTAATCCAAGTGGCGAGCCAAAGGCCACAACTGGTTCGCCAATAATCAATTTGTTTGAGTTTCCAACTGTGATGGGTTTTAGATTTCCACGTTCAATTCTTAATACCGCAATGTCGTAGGTGCCATCTTTTCCGACAATTGTTGCGCGCTCGATATCACCATTGTTTAACTCGACACGAACAGTGCCGGCTTGGGCAGCGCTTTCAATTACATGCTCATTTGTAATGATAAAAGATGAGTTGGAATTAGAGCGGTAAATAACTCCGGATCCACTACCGCTGCCAGTTGGTGATGAAACCGCAATTGAAACAACTGATGGGGAGACCGCAGATGCGATGGTTTGCACATCAACTGAGCTGCCAACCACGGTCATCAAGGTGCGGGTCTTGGAGCAACTGCCATCGGTGGCAGCAAATAGCGCTTTAGTACGGTTATCTACACAGACTTTGGTGGGTGGGACATCAGGGGTAACCGCGACCGCTACTCCTCCAGCAACAACCGCGCCCATGACAAAACCGACCATTACTTTGCTAAATGTAGAGACTGTTTGCATGCGCCTACCTCATCATTATTTTCTGAAAAAAACCTTAACCTCAATTGAACCTCTGCTGGGTAGACTTCGCAAATCATGGAGACCAGCCTGCGTCGCGCTCGGCTCGCGGTAACCATTACCTTCATCATTAATGGCTTTACTGCGGGAACCTTTGTTGCCCGTATTCCTGATTTCAAACGCCTACTTGATATTTCCAACGGCACCCTTGGTCTCTCCCTTCTCTTTGTCTCGATTGGTGTTTTTGTTGCTTTAAGACCAGCGGGGCGGAACTCGGCAAGGTTTGGCAGTAAGCCAGTTATTTTTTGGTCGACGTTGGCGGTTGCGGTTAGCTGTGTCTTGGTTGGTCTGCTCTTTAATCTGCAATGGTTTTGGTTTTCACTATTTATCTTTGGATTTGCTTTAGCCACTCAAGATGTTGCTATGAACGCTCATGCCGTAGTAGTAGAACAAAGTGCTGGTCGCAGATTAATGAGTGTTTTCCACGGCATGTTTTCCGTCGGAACTTTAATCGGCGGAGTTTTGGGTGGTTTGTTTTCCCAGTGGGAGGTAACCCCAATACAACAAGCCGTTACTTTGGCTGGAATCTATTTGGTCGCCGCATTTTTAGTTAAACCACTATTTCTTCCTGCCGAGGTTGATAAACATGATTTTTCAACCGGTCCCCGCGCCAAACATCCCTTTATCTTTTGGATCTTTGGTTTATTTGGTTTGTTTGCCGCAATTAGCGAAGGTGCGGCCGGTGATTGGGGTGGCGTCTTAGCCCGTGATGCATTTGGAGCTACACC
>RFSC01000108.1 GCA_009924185.1 Actinomycetota bacterium | reverse complement strand
TTGTTTGAACACCCTAAAGAGAAGTTGTCACACTATTCAAAGCGCACCGTAGATATCGAGTACAAGTTTGAGTTCACCGGAACTGAGTGGGGCGAGCTAGAAGGTATCGCTAATCGCACAAACTTTGATTTGAAGGCCCACTCTGAAAAATCCGGAAAAGATCTTTCCTGGTTTGACCAAGAGAACAATGAACGCTGGTTCCCTTATGTAATTGAGCCTGCGGCAGGTGTAGATCGCTGCACTTTAACCTTCATGATGGATGCCTACACCGAGGATGAGGCTCCTAACTCCAAGGGTGAAATGGAGAAGCGCACAGTGTTGAAGTTGGATTACCGTCTAGCGCCGGTCAAAGTCGCGGTTCTGCCATTGTCTCGCAACGCAGACCTGTCACCAAAGGCCAAGGATCTGGCGGCAAAGCTACGCAAGAACTGGAATGTTGACTTTGACGATGCTGGTGCAATTGGACGTCGCTATCGCCGTCAGGATGAGATTGGAACTCCTTATTGCATCACAATAGATTTTGAAACTTTGGATGATAACGCGGTTACGATTCGCGAACGTGATTCCATGAAGCAAGAGCGGATTGGAATTGACCAGGTGGAATCCTGGTTGGCGCCCAAGCTTTTAGGTTGTTAAATACTTTGACTGCAGTAAAGCCTCTGCATCTTCCAATTCGAGATGGCGGCTTAGATCTACAGGTCCCGGTGGTGCTTGCCCCAATGGCTGGTATCACCAACTCCGCTTTTCGTCTTTTGTGTCGGGAGCAAGGCGCTGGGTTGTTTGTCTCAGAGATGGTGACGGCACGTGCTTTAACAGAGCGCAATGAAGAGACCATGCGCATGATTGTGCCGGGTGAAGGTGAAACACCCAGATCTGTGCAGTTATATGCGACCGACCCAATTGATTTAGAGCGCGCCGTAGAAATGTTAGGTAAAGAGGATTTAGCAGATCACATAGATCTGAACTTTGGTTGTCCAGTTCCTAAAGTGACTCGAAAGGGCGGCGGCTCAGCTCTGCCATACAAGCGCAGACTTTTTGCATCATTGGTCTCTGCCGCCGTTAACACAGCAAAGAAGTATGAAATCCCAGTGACGGTGAAAATGCGAGTTGGTATTGATAGTGAACATGAAACTTATTTAGATGCCGGCAAGATCGCTGCAGATCTGGGGGTTGCTTGGGTTGCGCTACATGCCCGAACCGCAGCTCAGTTCTATGAAGGAAAATCTGATTGGAGCAAGATAAAAAATCTTGTTGAGCATTTGGCTCCAACAGGGGTTCCTGTGCTGGGAAATGGTGATATTTGGTCGGGAAATGATGGAATGAAGATGGTCTCCGAAACAGGGTGCGCGGGAGTAGTAGTGGGTCGCGGGTGTCTAGGCAGACCCTGGCTCTTTGCTGATTTAGTCTGTGCTTTTAATGGAGAAGGCGAGCGACCATTACCAAGGTTATTTGAGGTTCGCGAAGTGATGTGGCGTCACGCCCAGCTGTTGGTTGATTACTTCCAAGATGAACATCGCGCTTGTCGCGATCTGCGCAAACATATGGCTTGGTATTTGAAAGGTTTCCGAGTTGAAGGTGGCATGCGCTCCCAGTTTGGCATGGTTTCATCTTTAAGCGAGCTTCGCACTTTGTTGGATCAATTAGTAGATCAGCCATATCCAGAAGCAATCGGTGATGCACCACGAGGTCGTACCAGTCATGGCAGAGCGGTTACTTTGCCGCAAGGCTGGTTAGATGATCCAGAAGAGCTGGTCTCTGTTGATGGTTCAGATTCAGGATCTGGTGGTTGATGTTTGCCATCAAAATGTTGTGGCGGATGCTTGTATTTACTTTGCTGGTTGTCTTAGTAGTGCCCACTTGGGCTTTAGGAAAAACTTGGTACGCAGCAAACAATCAAACTATTCGAAAAGCTGATGCGATTGTTGTTATGGGTGCGGCCCAATTGGATGGCCGTCCAGGAGAGGTGCTCTCTGCAAGATT
>RFSC01000107.1 GCA_009924185.1 Actinomycetota bacterium | reverse complement strand
CCCACCTTGACCATCATTCTTGATCAACCAGCTGATATCGGTTTATCTCGTATCAAAAACGCAGATCGCTTAGAGAGTGAATCTATTGAGTTTCATAACCGGGTGCGCCAAGAGTATTTGCAACTAGCAGCAATGGATCCAGAGCGCTATCTAGTGCTTGATGCGCAGCGCCCGATCATCGAGATTCATCAAGAGATTACCTCTCGGATCTCAACTCTCATTTCCAAGAAATCATGAGTGTTTTTTCTAGCTTGGTTGGGCAGGATCACATTATTGATCAGTTGACCACTGCTGTCTCTGCTGCAAAAAGTGGAACTGGTTCTCAGGCCATGACCCATTCCTGGTTATTTGTTGGACCACCAGGCTCTGGTCGATCAAACGCCGCTATCGCATTTGCAGCTGCTTTAGTTTGTAAAGAAAATGGATGTGGCAATTGCGTAGATTGCACAACGGTAATGTCCTCAACCCATGTAGATGTTGAAAGATTTAATCCCACAGGACTTTCCATTAAAGCTGATGAAGTCCGAGAGTTGATTGCCAGATCTTCATGGTCACCATCTGTCGGCGGTTGGCGCATTGTGGTTATTGAGGATGCAGATCGTCTTACAGAGACAGCTGCAAATGCGTTGCTAAAAACTATTGAAGAGCCAGAGTCACACACGGTTTGGCTACTTTGTGCACCAACTTTGAGTGATGTGCCGGTAACAATACGATCAAGATGCCGTCATGTTCAACTTCGTACTCCATCAACAAATTCAGTACAAGATTTCTTGTTAAATCAGACCAAGGTGGATAAAAAAACAGCTGAGTTTGCAGCCCGTGTTTCCCAAGGCCACATTGGTCGGGCTCGATTTATGGCAACAAATTTGGAGGCACAATCTCGCCGCAAAGAGATTTTGTCTCTTGCCCTATCACTACGCGATGTGGATACTTGTTTTAAAGCAGCTCAGCGCATTTTGGATATTGCAGAGCAGCAGGCAGAGAGTGAAAATGCTGAACGCGACGCCCAAGATTTAAAGCAGTTGCAGGATGCCTATCAAGGAACTGGCCGTGGCATGATTTCTGGTGGAGCCAAAGCGGTTAAAGATTTGGAAAAAGAGCAAAAATCCAGCGCTACCCGCGCCATTAGAGACAATATCGATGCCGCGCTTTTGGATATTGCTACCTTCTACCGGGATGTTTTGGTTATGCAGGTTATGCAGTCCAAGAGTTCAGAGATACTCAACATTGATTTAAGCCAAGAAATCAGGACCTATGCAGGAACAACCTCTTCCAAGCGCACCCTCGAACAGATAGATGCGGTTCTAATTGCCCGGACAAATTTGGCGCGTAACGCCGCCCCATTGGCAACCCTAGAAGCTCTGTTTTGCGCTTTGAAGTAGCTTTCGGCATTATCCGCACATGCGCTTAGACCACATCTCTTATGCAGCGACCCACGATCAACTTGTAGATGTTGTACAAAGAATTGGTTCGCGAATCGGTTCAGCATTTACTGACGGTGGAATCCACCCAAGATTTGGTACTCGCAACTTCACATTAGCTTTAAAGAATGGCCACTACCTAGAAGTAGTTTGCCCAATTGATCATCCAGCCGCAGATGCTTCTCCATTTGGTCGAGTTGTTTCACAACGCGCAAATGAGGGTGGCGGATGGCTTACCTGGGTTGTATCAACAGAGGACATAACACCGGTTGAATCACGTTTAGGCCGTCAAGCTGTTGATGGTTCTCGCAAGCGTCCAGATGGATCTGAGTTAAAGTGGAAACAATTGGGAGTTCTTGGAACATTAGAGGATTCACAACTTCCATTCTTTATTCAATGGCTAAGTAATGAACATCCTTCAACTGATGGCAAGGCTGTAGCTGAGATTGTTAAGTTTGAAATTTCAGGTGACGAGAAGACTATTGAAGAGTGGTTGGGCTCTGATCTTTCAAAAGCCTTTGACGGCGTAGAGATTGAGTGGGTAGATCCAGCAGCAAATGATGGCCAAACTGGATTAGTTGCGGTGCATCTATCAACGCC
>RFSC01000106.1 GCA_009924185.1 Actinomycetota bacterium | reverse complement strand
TCACCAATCTCATTAATTGAGGAAATCAGAGCTGCAAAAAGTGCAGCGGTCCGTTCTAAACCGTGACGCTTGACTAATGTGGATCTAGAAACCGGATAATCAGAAGAAGCCCAGCCGCCATTTCTGCCGCTGGCTCCAAATCCAAAAACATTAGCTTCAAATACCGCAATCTTTAAACTTGGATTTAGATTGATTAGATGAAATGCGGACCAAAGCCCAGAGAATCCTCCACCGATGATTGCAACATCGTAAAAATCCCTATGCGGTCCCGTAGATTCAAAACGCTCTGCGGTGTCTGCCCAGAGCGAGTTATTCGGCTTGGAATCCAGCTTCGCGGTGGGAACCATCGCACCATGGCTTGTCTTTAGAGTGGCCACAACGGCAAAGTGAGAAGTTCTCCTTGGTTTCAATGACATTGCCATCGGCATCAACGAAATCCGCGGTTCCAGTTACTCGAATTGATCCATTTGGCTTTACATAAATCTTTACTCGATCTGACATTGCCAACTCCTAATCTAGGTAATCGCGAAGTACTTGTGAACGTGATGGGTGACGAAGCTTTGACATCGTCTTTGATTCAATCTGACGGATACGCTCACGGGTTACTCCGTAAACCTTGCCGATCTCATCAAGGGTCTTTGGCTGTCCATCGGTTAGACCAAAGCGCATCGCTACTACCCCAGCCTCGCGCTCTGACAAGGTATCTAGAACTGAATGGAGCTGTTCCTGTAGCAAGGTGAAGGAGACAGCATCAGCTGGAACGATCGCCTCTGAATCCTCAATCAAATCACCGAACTCTGAATCTCCCTCCTCACCAAGTGGGGTGTGAAGCGAGATTGGCTCACGGCCATACTTTTGAACTTCGACGACCTTTTCTGGGGTCATATCAAGTTCTTTTGCTAATTCTTCTGGGGTCGGTTCGCGACCTAAATCCTGCAACATCTGACGTTGTACACGTGCCAATTTGTTGATGACCTCAACCATGTGCACAGGAATACGGATGGTACGAGCCTGATCTGCCATCGCACGGGTAATAGCTTGGCGAATCCACCAGGTCGCATATGTAGAGAACTTGTAACCCTTTGTGTAATCAAACTTTTCTACCGCACGGATTAGACCAAGGTTTCCTTCCTGGATTAGATCCAAGAACAACATACCGCGGCCGGTATAGCGCTTTGCCAGAGAAACAACCAAACGCAAGTTAGCCTCTAGTAGATGGTTCTTTGCGCGTTTTCCATCTTCGGCAATCCACTCCAACTCTCGCTTTAAAGAGCGATCTAATTTCTCACCTGAGTTCAAACGCTCTTCGGCAAACAATCCCGCTTCGATTCGCATTGCCAGCTCAACCTCAAGCTCTGCATTTAGAAGTGCAACGCGACCGATCTGTTTCAAGTAATCCTTGACCGGGTCAGCGGTTGCACCAGCGGTAAGAACTGTTTGCGGCGGCGCATCATCCTCTTCGGAATCCTTAAGGGTGAACTCGCCCTCTTCCTGCTTTGCCTCTTCATTTAAATTAACAACACGAACATCTGATTGCGGCTCTGTAGCTTCTTCCCCGGTATCAGCAACAAGTTTTTCTAGATCCTCTAATTCAACCTCTTCAAGTTCAACATCTTCACCATCGATTTTCTCAACTAATTTTTTACCTGATGGCTTTGTTGTCGCAGCTGAATCTAAAGTTTGCGCGCCTGCTGTCTGCCCCGCAGCAGCGGCTTTCATCGCCTCTAGCTCTGCTTTGGTTGGGAATCTACGTGGACCTTTTTTTTCAACTGGAGCCGCCGCTTTTGCTTCCTTTGCGGCCTTCATCGCCTCTAGCTCTGCTTTGGTTGGGAATCTACGTGGACCTTTTTTTTCAACAGTTTTCCCAACTGACGATGCTTTCTTCACGGTTTTTTTGGCTGGTGCTGCTTTAGCAACTTTCTTAGGTGCGGATTTCTTCGCACTTGTTGCAACGCTCTTCTTCTTTGGAGCGTTTTTGGGCGCACGAGATACAGCCACGAAATAGTCCTTTGTTAATTTCTGACGAATTGTCAGAGTTACTTGCCAGCCATTTGGGGAGTTTGGCTATGGCTATATTATAAATTGTCCACAGGC
>RFSC01000105.1 GCA_009924185.1 Actinomycetota bacterium | reverse complement strand
AAGAAGCAGACCGGTGGTTCTGGACAGTTCGCAAAGGTCCAAATCGCACTAGAGCCACTTCCTGTTGGTGCAGTCGAAGGTGGATATGAATTCGTAAACAAAATTACGGGTGGTCGTATCCCGAAGGAATACATCCCATCAGTTGATGATGGTTGCCAAGAAGCAATGGCAACGGGACCACTCGCTGGTTACCCACTAACTGATGTACGAGTAAGTCTTCTTGATGGCGCATACCACGATGTTGACTCATCGGAGTTGGCCTTCAAGATTGCTGGAATCGCGGCGTTCAAGGAAGCGGCAAGACTTGCCGGTCCTGTTCTCCTCGAGCCAATGATGTCCGTTGAAGTCACTACCCCTGAAGATTTCATGGGCGACGTCATCGGCGATCTCAACAGCCGTCGTGGCCAAATGAGCGAGCCGGTGCTCGCGTCGTAAAGGCACTTGTTCCACTTTCAGAGATGTTCGGCTATGTCGGAGATCTTCGAAGCAGAACACAGGGCCGTGCGAGTTACAGCATGCAATTTGATTCCTATGCAGAGGTTCCTGCAGCGGTTTCAAAGGAAATCATCGCGAAGATCAAAGGCGAGTAGTTCCACCCATTTAACTCAGGTAAAAACAACAGACAAATAAGCAAAGAAAAGAAGGAGAAACCACAGTGGCAAAGGCAAAGTTCGAGCGGACAAAGCCGCACGCAAACATTGGCACCATTGGTCACATCGACCACGGTAAGACCACCGATTTCCAAGGTGCTTCACGACAAGTATCCAGATGTAAATCCATTTACACCATTCGATCAGATCGATAAGGCGCCAGAAGAGCGTCAACGTGGTATCACCATTTCGATCGCACACATCGAGTACCAGACAGAGAAGCGTCACTACGCACACGTTGACTGCCCAGGTCACGCTGACTACATCAAGAACATGATCACCGGTGCAGCACAGATGGATGGCGCAATCCTCGTAGTAGCAGCAACTGATGGACCAATGCCACAGACAAAAGAGCACGTTCTACTTGCTCGTCAGGTTGGCGTTCCTTCAATCGTTGTTGCTCTTAATAAGTCTGACATGGTTGATGACGAGGACATTCTTGGTCTCGTCGAGGAAGAGGTTCGTGACCTCCTAACCAAGTATGAATTCCCAGGCAAGGACACCCCAATTGTTCGCATCTCAGCTCTAAAGGCTCTTGAGGGCGATGCAGCATGGGCAGAGAAGATCATGGATCTTATGAACGCAGTTGATGAGTTCATTCCACAGCCAGCACGTGAAGTTGATAAGCCATTCTTGATGCCAGTTGAAGATGTTTTCACAATCACAGGTCGTGGAACCGTTGTTACTGGTCGTATCGAGCGCGGTATCGTCAAGGTTAACGAAGAAGTTGAAATCGTTGGTATCCGTCCAGATTCACAGAAGACAGTTATCACCGGTGTAGAAATGTTCCGCAAGCTGCTTGATGAAGGTCAGGCTGGCGAGAACGTCGGTCTACTACTTCGTGGTCTAAAGCGTGAAGATGTTGAGCGCGGTCAGGTTGTTTGCAAGCCAGGCTCCGTTACACCTCACACTGATTTCGAAGCATCTGCTTACATCCTTTCAAAGGATGAGGGTGGACGTCATACACCGTTCTTCAACAACTACCGTCCTCAGTTCTACTTCCGTACAACTGACGTAACCGGTGTTGTAACACTTCCATCAGGCACCGAAATGGTTATGCCTGGCGACAACACAGCAATGACTGTAACTCTGATTCAGCCAGTTGCTATGGAGGAAGGTCTTCGCTTCGCTATCCGTGAAGGTGGACGTACCGTCGGCGCAGGTCGTGTAACAAAGATCGTCAAGTAATAAAGAAAAAAGAAGTAAATAACTGGGGCAGAGAAATTTGCCCCAGTTATAAAAACTAAAAAAGATTTTTGAAGAAGTAATAGAAGAAAGAGGAAACGAACATGGCGGGACAAAAGATCCGCATCAGGCTCAAGGCCTATGACCATGAGGTGATCGACACTTCAGCGAAGAAAATCGTTGAAACCGTCGAGCGCACAGGTGCTACGGTCGCGGGCCCAGTTCCGCTGCCCACAGAGAAGAACACCTACTGCGTGATTCGTTCTC
>RFSC01000104.1 GCA_009924185.1 Actinomycetota bacterium | reverse complement strand
GATCGCATTACTGCAATGGGAATCTCCATTGAAGACACCCCACAAGGCCCGAGATGGAGTATCAACTAATGGCCAGAGCCAATCGCAAACCAGATAACAAACCACCGAAGAAGGGTGGAAAGCGTTCTTTGCGTGGCAAGGGACCAACCCCAAAGGCCGAGGATCGTCCGTATCACAAGAAGTACAAATCCAAGGAAGAGAATCAACGCAAGCGCACCGAGCGCAAAAGAATTGATGCCAAGCGAAGTGATCGTAAGAGAGATTTCCGCCGCGAACCAAAGGATCATGTTGACACCGTCGCAGGTCGCAATGCGGTTGTTGAAGCGCTGCGTGCTGGAATTCCAGCTAAGGAGTTAGTAGTCGCAGTTGGTGTTGATATTGATGAACGTTTAAATGAAAGTATCCGACTTGCTCAGAAGATGGGCATCGGAATCAAAGAGGTAGAGCGCCGTCAGATTGAAAACATGACCGGTATCGCCAATCATCAAGGTGTTGCCCTGGTAGTCAAGCCATTCCAATACTCTTCCCAAAAAGAAATCTTTGCCCGTGCCTCAGAACCGGCCTTATTTGTTGCGGTAGATGGTGTTACAGATCCCCGCAACATCGGTGCGATTGCACGAAGCGCAGCAGCATTTGGCGCAGATGGGTTGTTGATTCCAGAGCGTCGTAATGCATCTTTAACCGCAGCCGCATGGAAGACCTCAGCAGGAGCCGCGGCCCGCTTACCAATTGCGCAAATAACCAACCTTTCCCGCTCTATTGATGATGCCAAAGCTTTTGGCTGTTTTGTCGTGGGCTTAGATGGCGATGCCGATACCAATATTGATGAGATGGAGATTGCCGATCAGCCGCTTTATGTCATTGTCGGCAGCGAGGGTAAAGGCCTTTCCCGCTTAGTTCGCGAAAAATGCGATCTTCTAATCTCTATCCCGATGAGTAGCGCAGTTGAATCACTAAACGCCAGTGTTGCGATGTCAATTGCACTTTATGCGATTGATCGGAAACGAAGTGAGCTATAACCGCTTCATAGCTCTCGGTGATTCAATGACCGAGGGCATGCAGGATGAGATCATCAACGGTAAGTACCGGGGATGGGCGGATCGGGTTGCCGATGTTATGGCGCAGCAATACCAGGATTTCACTTATGCCAATCTAGCGATTCGTGGCAAGTTAGTTGGTCAGGTTTATGAAGAGCAGGTACCGATTGCTTTGCAATTAGTTAATGGCGCCAAAACCATAGTTTCTTTTCATGCCGGAGCCAATGATGTAATCCGTCCCAAATATGATCCAGAGAAAACTATCGCCACCTATAACGCGGCGGTAGACACTTTGATTAAATCCGGCGCATCAGTAATGCTGTTTTGTGTGATGGAGGAGTCAGATAAGAAAAATAAAACCGCACAGATTTGGGCAGAGCGGTTTGCCATCTTTAATCAAAATGTTCGAGAAAAAGCTAATGCGGTCGGTGCAATTCTCTTTGATCCAAATCAGGATCATTTTTGGAAAGACTCCAGATTTATTCATGAGGATCGCCTTCATTTAAATAGTGAAGGCCATCGCAGAGTTGCGCAAGCGGTTTTAGCTAGATTGAACCTGCCTCATGATCCAGAGTGGCGCAAACCTTTACCGCCAAAACAACCAATCTCGTCAATAGAAAAGGCGCAGATTAATCTGCATTGGTTTGGCGCATACGCCATTCCATGGATGCTGCGGCGGGCCCGCCGTAAATCCTCTGGGGATGGCAGAACCGCTAAGTATCCAGCGCCAATTACCTGGCAGCGCTAGAAACTAATAACAGTCCAGCTCCACTTATATGTACCGGGCTTGATGCGGTACTTGGGCAAGGTATCCGGACCACAGGATGCGGTACCTACACCACGTTGTATTGCATCGATACTCACAACTGTGTTGCCACTTGGTTGCACAAACACATTGTGGGTCGCATCAGCTAGATCCGCAGAGCGCATCGGAGTTACGGTAACCATCCGAGGTTTATCCAACTGAACATACAAACCATGGCTAGTTTGGTTGGTCAAAGTGAACCAACGGACCCCCATGTGGCCGCCATTTTCCTGTGGCTTTACATACGGCACGTACTGCTGTGCAACGGAGCTGCTCCAACGATGAACCTTACCGATACTGCGATCTGGCATAGTTTCAAAGGGGCCGGTACCGAAGTAGGTGTATTGATCAAGTGCACCATTAACTTCAAAGTTAATACCAACTCGGGCTACATCATCTAACTGCTTGGGCAGAATTACCTCATCGGTAACTCTCAAACCTGACTC
>RFSC01000103.1 GCA_009924185.1 Actinomycetota bacterium | reverse complement strand
CCAATTGACCGATGATGCCCTGCATATCTTCCAGAGCTTTAGCCAGTGCAGCCTTCTCAGTAGCGTTGTTGCCACCACTTGCTGCAACCTTGCCAATCTCTTTGGCCAACTTGGTTAGCGCACGACCATTGTCCTTAATGATTTTGCGGAAGAAGAAATCCAAACCTTGAATCGCAGTGGTGCCTTCATACAAGGTATCGATCTTGGCATCACGCACATACTGCTCTAGCGGCCAATCCTGTGTGAAGCCAGAACCACCAAAGGTTTGTAGTGATTCAGTACCAAGCAAGGTCCACGCTCGCTCTGATCCATAACCCTTAACAATCGGCAACAACAAATCATTTAGATGTTCGAGATCTTTAATCTCATCCTCTGATTTTCCAGCTGCCTTTGCCAAAACAACCTCATCTTGAATTGATGCGGTGTAAAGAACTAGTGCACGCATTCCTTCGGCATATGCCTTTTGTGTCATCAAAGATCTCTGCACACGGGTCTTGGCATAAGCCAAAGCCTGCTGATAACCAGCAGAAAGTGTTGAAATTGCTTTAGTTCCCACCATCATGCGGGCAAACTCAATGATTTTAAACATCTGCGCAATTCCGTCATGAACCTCACCAAGCAAATATCCAACCGCTGGCTCTTTTTCACCAAGGTTCATCTCGCAGGTAGATGAAACATTAAGTCCCATCTTGTGTTCAACATTGGTTACATAAACACCATTGCGCTTACCAAGCTGGCCGGTTTCAAAATCAAACATGAACTTTGGAATCAAGAACAATGACAAACCTTTTGTTCCTGGGCCATGTCCTTCAGGACGTGCCAAAACAAAGTGCACAATGTTTTCAAAAATATCAGCATCACCTGAGGTAATAAATCTCTTTGTACCTGTGATGTGCCAGGTTCCATCAGCTTGCTTAACAGCCTTTGATCGACCAGCACCAACATCAGAACCTGCGTCTGGCTCTGTCAACATCATGGTTGCGCCCCACTCTTTTTCAACCATGTGCTTTGCTAATTTCTTTTGCCTCTCATCACCAAGTACATGTGCTACCTGTGCAAATGCAAAACCTGATGCATAAATATGAATCGCAGGGTTTGATCCCAAAACCATCTCTGCAATGGCCCAACGCACCGATGGTGGAAGCTCTGTGCCACCGAGCTCCGCAGGAACATCAACCATTCCCCAGCCGCCATCTACATATGCGCGATAAGACTTCTTAAAACTTTCGGGCAGCTTTACATCACCAGTTGCTTTGTTGAAATCTGTTCCGATGCGATCACCTTCAATAAAGGATGCCGCCAAATCATTTTCACAAAGTCGCTTAACCTCCTCCAACATTCCCATCGCTGTTGCACGATCAACATCGGAGTAAATGCCTTTACCGAGGATCGATTCACGACCCAATAGGTCAAAGAGGGGTCAAAGAGGCAGAATTCAATATCGCGGAGGTTTGCTATGTAATGGCCCATGAGCCAAGAATGCTACTGGCCAGTAACTTACGCAAGATGAGCGCGCCCGCGGTGTAGGGTCGCTAACTATGTTGCTTAGCGATCGGGATATCGCCGCCGAAATCAAGGCCGGCCGGGTTCAAGTCGAGCCCTTCGAACCAAAGATGATTCAACCCTCTAGCGTCGATGTGCGCCTGGACCGTTTCTTCCGAGTCTTTGAAAACCATAAGTACGAGGTAATCGACCCATCGGTCGAACAATCAGAGCTCACCCGCGAGGTCGCGGTAGCTCCAGATGATTTCTTCATTTTGCATCCCGGAGAGTTTGTTCTCGCCTCCACTTATGAAGTCATCACATTGCCAGATGACATCGCAGGACGCCTAGAAGGTAAATCCTCACTTGGACGTCTCGGATTGCTTACCCACTCCACCGCAGGTTTTATCGATCCAGGTTTTAGCGGTCACATAACTTTAGAGCTATCTAATGTGGCAAACCTGCCGGTCAAGTTGTATCCCGGAATGAAGATCGGTCAGCTTTGTCTCATCAAACTCTCATCTGCTGCTGAGCATCCTTATGGCTCTGCGGTCTATGGTTCTCGCTACCAAGGTCAGCGCGGACCGACTCCAAGCAAATCTTGGTTGAACTTTCACAAAACACAGATCCAGTAGTTAGGCCAAAATGGATATCTCATTAATCATCATCATCGCAGTAGCACTCTTTATTGTTTATGGTGTTGTGCAATACAACAAACTAGTTAGATTAAACATCCGCGTTGATGAAGCCTTTGCTCAAATCGAGGTCCAACTAAAGCGTCGCGCTGATCTAATTCCTAACCTGGTTGAAACCGTTAAAGGTTATGCCTCACATGAAAAAGAGGCGCTAGAAAA
>RFSC01000102.1 GCA_009924185.1 Actinomycetota bacterium | reverse complement strand
GCCGATGGAAAGCAGAATCTTGGAGAGCTCTTTTCCTGCGGTCATCGCGCTCTCTGGCAAAGAAAGTGCGTTAACAACCAAGGCGCAGAGAACAAATCCGATCACAAAGGTAGGTGTAGCGGTGCGCAATGATTTCTTCTCATTGCCTTTTTCTTTACTGGTCGCGGCCAGAAAGAGAATTAGTGGAATCAGCATTACCACGCGGGTCAATTTCACAATTACCGCAGAGTCCAAAGCCTCTGGACTCATCAAAGATGCAGCAGCAATCACCTGACCAACATCATGCACCGCTGCACCAATCCAAGCACCTGCGGTTGCATCACTTAGTGAAAAAGCGGTGGCTAAAGTAGGAATTACAAATACCGACAAGGTTCCGCAGAGTGCCACCAAGGCAACCGCGTAGGAAACTTCACGTTCCTCACTTTTGCGGGTGGAGCTAATTGCAGCAATTGCAGTAGCACCACATACTGCAAAACCACCAGCAATAAAGGTTGAGAGTGAATCACTTAACCCAGCACGTCGAGCTGCAAAACGTAAGCCTAAGAAAACCCCCGCCACAATTATGGCGACCGCAATCAAACCACGAGGACCAACCTCAGCAAACTTATCAATCGAGATTTGAAATCCTAGGAAAACTACTCCGAGCCGTAAACATTTACGGGCGGCAAAGGTTGCTGCATCTTTACCGTTTTTTCCCCAGCCACCAAAGTTGACCAGGATTAAACCCAACACCATTGAGAAAAACAGTGGAGATATTGCTCCTTCAAATTTGTTTACGATGTAAGCCAGAGCTACACCCGCACAAATTATGGAGAAATACTTTAGATTGTTAGCGGTTAACTTCACGCAAAGCTTCCCATTCCCAATTCACTTGACCAGGTGTTTAAATCCTTTAAAACCGCATCTGCGATTGTGATTTCTCCGCTGCCTAAGTGATTTGGATGTGCACGTTTACTGCCTGGAACTCGTCCCCCGGTTTCGGTAATACTGGCCGCTAGCTTGTTGAAATCATCATAGGAAGCAGAATCCCCCAAATCATTGGGATCGATGGTGATTACAGTGTGGGATATTCCCTGTGGTTTGGTGTCATCATCTGGATTGAACATATCTGGGACCTCGCGCGACAAAGCACCGCCGCTTAATCCTGCTGATAGAGATTCGACCATCAGTCCAAGAGCAAAACCTTTTGCACCGCCAAGTGGAGCCAACATCCCCATTAACGCCTCTTTGGCATCGGTGATTGGCTCACCTTTTGCGTTTACCGCCCAACCTTCTGGAATTGTGCCGCCCGCTTTTGCCGCGTTGGCGATCTTTCCACGGGCCACAGCTGAGGTTGATAAATCAATAATGATTGGTGGATTTGCCGGTACACCAGATGCAATCGGACTGGTAGATAACAGTGGCGCGTTACCACCAACCGCGGGCATTACCGCAGGACCATTTGTAAAGATCATTGAGATCTGTCCGGCATCAAGTGCGGGATAAAGATAAACACCGAGCGCACCACAATGGCTGGAGTTCTTAACAGAAACTAATGAGATGCCAAACTCTTTTGCTTTTGCAACTCCCAGATTTGCTGCCTGCCAAACCTGCCAATGTCCTAGACCATCCTCCCCGTCAATGCTGGTAATTGCACCTCGTTGGGAAATAATCTTTAACTCCGCACCTGGGTTAACACCACCCATCTTTATCCGCTGCAAATAAAAAGGCAGACGCATAAGTCCATGGCTGGGATTGCCCCAAACATCTGAGGTGACAATGGCACGCGCAGTTAATGCCGCGTTATCTTCTGGAACCCCTGCTGCAACCAGCATTGCGGTCGAATGCTTTAGCGCGTGCTCAACACTCATACTCATTACTTGGCCTGCTTTACTGTGCCAACCGCATATTTTTGAACTCCGCCGGTAAGGGCTGCGCGGATTTCACTAACCAATACCTGATTAATCGCCTTGGGTAATACCGGCAACATGTGGGGCTAAAACCACATTGGCCAGATCGGTAAATCTCTTATCTTTTGGTGGCTCTTGAGCCCGTACATCTAAACCGGCACCAGCAATTTCACCGTTGCGCAGCGCTGCCTCTAGATCAGCTTCATTAATGACCTCGCCGCGGCCAACTGAAACAATGATGGCGGTGTTTTTCATCTTAGCGAGTTGAATAGCGTTTATTACCTCTTTAGTCTCTGGCGTCGCAGGTAGATGAATTGAGATGTAATCAGATTCTGCGATTACCTTCTCCATCGCCACCATCTCTGCATTTATTGATTGCAGATAACTTGAATCTGGTTTGGCAAATGGATCGTAGGCCAATACTTTTACCTTAAAACCTTTTAATAACTCA
>RFSC01000101.1 GCA_009924185.1 Actinomycetota bacterium | reverse complement strand
AATCGTAAAGCGCTAATTGATCACGGTTTAACTCGGTAGCTAATTCACCGGGGGTTTTGAAACTGTCACCGGCGGGACGGATAGCTTCGTGGGCTTCTTGCGCATTTTTGGTTTTGCCTTCATAGAAGCGTGGCGCATCTGGAACATGGTCTTTGCCATAAAGTGATTGGGCTGCAGAGCGCGCTGCATTGATTGCGGTTTGGGAGAGATTTACTGAATCGGTACGCATGTAGGTGATGTATCCACCTTCATACAAACTCTGTGCGATGCGCATTGTTAGTTGTGCACCCCAACCTAATCTTGAACCTGCGTCTTGCTGCATCGTTGAGGTGGTGAATGGTGGTTTAGGACGTTCGGTGCGTGGCGAGTCCTCAATTGATTTAACAGTTAGCTTTTTGCCAGAAAGAGAGGTGGTGAGTTTTTCTGCCTCTACTTGATTTAGTAAAAGGATGCTTGAGGCGTTCTTTTCTTTTAGGGCGCCATTGGAATCAAAATCATTGGTGGTGGCAAGACGCTTGTCATCAACTGAAATAAGGCGGGCGGTGAAGTTTTGATCGGTTTCTGCGGTTAAATCCCACCAGGATGAGGCTACGAAAGCCATTCTCTCCCGTTCCCGCTCAACAATTAGGCGGGTGGCTACGGATTGCACGCGGCCGGCAGAGATACGGGGCATAACTTTTTTCCAAAGCACTGGAGATAAGCGATAGCCAAATAATCTATCTAGAACTCTTCTAGTTTCTTGAGCATCAACTAAGCGCTCATCTATATCGCGGGTTTCATTTACCGCTTTGAGAATTGCTTCTTTGGTAATTTCATTAAAAACCATCCGCTTTACCGGAACCTTTGGTTTCAAAATCTCCATAAGGTGCCAGGCGATTGCCTCACCTTCGCGGTCTTCATCGGTGGCCAGAATCAACTCTTCAGATTCTTTGAGTAGCTCTTTTAACTCAGCAACCTTTTGTTTTTTGTCAGGGTTAATGACATAAAGCGGGGCAAAACCATTTTCAATATCTACACCCTCGCGCGACCAGGCAAATTTCTTTACCTCTTTAGGAATGTCAGCAGCGCGCTGTGGGAGATCTCGGATATGACCGATGGAGGCCTCGACGATGTAATCATCGCCGAGGTATCCACCAATCTTTCGAGCTTTAGCTGGGGATTCAACAATCACCAGCTTCTTTAATTGTTTGGCCAAATGAATTAGCCAATCGCGGTTGAAGCGCGTCGGTTACGGACCAACGCTGCAACGATGATTGCAACTGCAATCGCTGCGATGATTTGGCTGGTGGTTTCATTACCCTCCAACGCAAACTTCACAACAGCAGGTGTAACCAACAAACCAACTAGGTTCATTACCTTGATAAGTGGGTTAATTGCAGGACCTGCAGTGTCTTTGAATGGATCACCAACAGTGTCACCGATAACGGTTGCGGCGTGAGCCTCTGAGCCCTTGCCACCGTGGTTGCCATCTTCGACCATCTTCTTTGCGTTATCCCATGCGCCACCAGAGTTAGCTAGGAATACCGCCATCAAAGTTCCGGTGCCGATTGAGCCCGCCAAATAAGCTCCAAGTGCGCCAACGCCAAGACCGAAGCCAACAGCGATTGGTGCCATAACAGCTAGAAGACCTGGGGTTGCTAGCTCACGGAGTGAATCACGGGTGCAGATATCTACAACGCGACCGTACTCAGGCTTTTCAGTGCCCTTCATGATTCCTGGGTGCAATTTAAATTGATTACGTACCTCAAGAACAACAGCACCTGCTGCGCGTGATACCGCATTTATTGCAAGACCGGAGAAGAGGAACACAACAGAGGCGCCAATCACCAAACCAACTAGGTTGCGTGGATCTGCAACATCAAGAACACCTTGGTACTGCAGTGCTTGATCAGCAACAACCTTGCCAGCCTCAAGAACAGAGTTCTTGATTGCGTCAGTGAATGCTCCGAATAGCGCAGTCGCTGCAAGAACAGCGGTGGCGATTGCAATTCCCTTTGTAATTGCCTTGGTTGTATTACCAACCGCATCAAGTGAGGTAAGAATCTTTGCGCCTTCACCCTTAACATCGCCGGACATCTCAGCGATGCCTTGTGCGTTATCTGAGATTGGACCGAATGTGTCCATAGCAACGATTACACCAACGGTGGTTAGAAGACCGCAACCTGCAAGTGCGACTGCAAACAGTGACAAGACGATTGATCCGCCACCGAGTAGGAATGCACCAAATACACCAGCAGCAATTAGTAGTGCTGAGTAAACAGCGGATTCAAAACCAACTGATACTCCAGCAAGAATTACTGTAGCGGCACCGGTCTTTGAAGAAGCAGCAACATCATTCACAGG
>RFSC01000011.1 GCA_009924185.1 Actinomycetota bacterium | reverse complement strand
ATCAATGTGCACCACTTTGACCGCAGATGTTAACTCCACATTGCAGCAGATCGCTGAGTTAACCGCATCGGGATGTCAGATTGTGCGCGTTGCTGTCCCAAGCCAAGATGATGCAGATGCTTTAAAGCAGATTGCTAAGAAATCTCAGATTCCAGTTGTTGCAGATATTCATTTCCAACCCAAATACATCTTTGCCGCAATCGATGCCGGATGCGCAGCGGTACGTGTTAATCCAGGAAACATAAAGCAGTTTGATGACAAGGTAAAAGAGGTTGCAAAAGCTGCGGGCGATGCAGGGATTCCAATTCGTATTGGTGTAAACGCTGGCTCCCTCGATCCAAGGTTGTTGGCCAAGTACGGTAAAGCAACACCAGAGGCTTTGGTGGAATCTGCATTGTGGGAGATCAGCCTTTTTGAGGAGCATGGCTTTACCGACATCAAGCTTTCAGTAAAACATCATGATCCAGTAACTATGGTTAAGGCCTATCGACTTCTGGCGCAGAAGTGTGAATACCCATTACATCTTGGCGTTACTGAAGCAGGTCCACAGTTCCAAGGCACCATCAAATCAGCGACCGCTTTTGGCATTCTGCTTGCTGAGGGAATTGGCGACACAATCAGAGTATCCCTATCAGCACCTCCAGTAGAAGAGGTGAAGGTAGGTATTTCAATTTTAGAATCTTTGAATTTGCGTCAACGCAAACTAGAAATCGTTTCCTGTCCATCTTGCGGCCGTGCCCAAGTTGATGTCTACACCTTGGCAGAAAAAGTTCAGGCCGGTTTACAAGGAATGACCGTTCCATTGCGTGTGGCGGTTATGGGTTGTGTCGTTAATGGACCTGGCGAAGCCCGCGAAGCAGATCTTGGCGTTGCATCTGGAAATGGCAAGGGACAGATCTTTGTTAAGGGTGAGGTAATCAAAACCGTTCCTGAAGCGCAGATTGTCGAAACTCTCATCGAAGAGGCGATGCGCCTTGCAGAAGAGATGGAAGCTGCCGGTGTCGAATCTGGCGAACCATCAGTAAAGGTTAAGTAATTCGCTAGGCTACGCCGCATGTTGCGGATGTCATCTCTGTTTTTGCGAACCTTGCGGGATGATCCATCTGATGCCGCTGTTTCCAGTCACAAACTCTTAGTACGGGCTGGCTACATTCGCCCCATCGCAGCAGGAATCTTTTCCTGGTTACCACTTGGTGTAATTGCACTTCGCAATGTAGAGCGGGTAATTAGAGAGGAAATGGATCGAGCCGGATTCCAAGAGGTTCACTTTCCTGCCTTGTTACCTAAGGATCCTTACGAAAAAACCAATCGTTGGGAAGAGTATGGCCCAGCTTTGTTTAGGTTGCAGGATCGTAAAGGTTCAGATTACTTACTTGGACCAACCCATGAAGAGATGTTTACCTTGATGGTAAAAAGCGAGTACTCCTCTTACAAAGATTTACCGCTATCTATTTATCAGATTCAAACCAAGTACCGTGATGAAGCCCGCCCTCGCAGCGGCATTATCCGCGGCCGCGAGTTTGTAATGAAGGATTCTTACTCTTTTGATGTCGATGATGAAGGTCTAGAACTCTCTTATCAAAAACACCGCGATGCTTATATATCAACCTTTAATCGTTTAGGTTTGAAGTTCAATATCGTTTCGGCGATGTCAGGTGCGATGGGTGGCTCAAAATCGGAGGAGTTTCTAGCTCCTTGCAACACCGGTGAAGACACTTATGTGCTTTGCCCAAAATGTGGCTATGCAGCAAATGTTGAGGCGATGACCACCAAGGTCGAAACCAAGGAGTTTGGCAATCCGCCAGCAATGGAAATTCTCGATACTCCAGATACCCCAACCATCGACTCACTTGTTGAGGTAATGAATAAAAAGTACTCAGCAAATGTAACTGGCGCAGATACTTTGAAAAATGTGTTGCTAATGGCCGATGGTCAACCGATTTCAGTTTTGGTTCCTGGTGACCGCGAAGTAGATCTAAAGAGATTAGAAGCGAATCTGCCAGGGGTTCAAGAACTCAGACTCTTCGAAGATGCAGATTTTGCCAAGCGTCCCGAGTTGGTTAAAGGTTATGTCGGACCTCAGGATGCAAAGAAGTTTGGCTTAAAACTTTATGCTGATCCACGTGTTCAATTAGGTTCTCATTGGATTACTGGCGCAAATCAGAGAAACAAACATATGCGCTATGTAACCCATGGTCGTGATTTCACTGTTGATGGTTTTATTGAGGCGGCCGAAGTACGCGAAGGTGATGCTTGTCCATCATGTACCACCGCAGTCGTGATTGATCGAGCCATTGAGATTGGCCATATCTTCCAATTGGGTCGCAAGTATGCGCAGGCGCTGGATTTAACCGTCCTTGATAAGGAGGGTAAGGCTCGGGTTGTGACTATGGGCTCTTACGGAATTGGCGTATCTCGTGCAGTAGCAGCAATCGCAGAGCAAAGCCATGATGAGATTGGTTTGATTTGGCCAGAGGAGATTGCTCCAGCAAAGGTTCATATAGTTGCTACCGGTAAAGAGGATCTGCCTTTTGAAACCGCTGAGAAGTTTGCCCAGCAGTTGGAGGAAAAAGGAATCTCAGTGATGTTAGATGATCGCAGAGATGCCAGCCCCGGAGTTAAATTTAAAGATGCGGAGCTAATCGGAAACCCCTACATAGTTATTGTCGGCAAGGGATTGCAAGATGGCAAGGTTGAGCTTCGAGTTCGCAAATCCGGAGAAAAATCGGAGCTACCAGTTGGAGATTTGATCTCTCATCTCACCAAGTTAATTGGTTAGTTAAGGCGTGGAAATATCGATAGAGGTAATCCTCTTTTTGGTGTTAGCTTCAGGGTTTGCTGGATTTGTAGATTCAGTGGCTGGCGGTGGAGGGTTAATTCAACTTCCCTCTCTTCTAATATCAATGCCAAATACCGCACCCTCACTTTTGCTAGGCACCAACAAACTTCCATCATTTTTAGGCACGTTAGGTGCCACCGCTTCCTATTTGCGAAGGATTAAACCGGATTTCAAATTAGCTTTTGCAATGGCGGTGCCGGCTTTTATTGGATCAGGATTAGGCGCCAGTGTCGCCACCAGAATCCCAAAGGATGCTTTTCGGCCTATCATCTTGTTCTTGTTAGTGATAGTTGCCATTTATACCTGGCGCAAAAAAGAGTTGGGATTGGTTGAGAACTTCAAATTTGCCCGTCATCACCAAGTGGGTATGGGAGTAGCAGCTGGATTAATCATTGGTTTTTACGATGGAATCTTTGGTCCAGGAACTGGTTCATTTCTGATGCTCATTTTGGTTGCGGTTTTAGGCTTTGCCTTTTTGCAGGCATCTGTCACCGCAAAGATTGTTAACCTCTCAACCAACCTAGGTGCGATTCTGGTCTTTGGATTGAACTCCCAAATTATGTGGCTTCTTGGTCTGACCATGGCAATTGGCAATGTCACGGGAGGATTCCTAGGCGCAAGATGGGCTATGAAGGGTGGCTCCATATTGATTAGGAAGATGTTCCTATTTGTTACCACCGTATTGATTCTGCGTTTGGCTTACGACACCTTTTTGAAATAGGAATGCTTGCGGTAGTCTTTACCCACCAAAACTAAACAACAATTAAATAAGTAGGTAAAAGATGTCACTAGCAAATAACCTCACCGAACTACTCGGCCCTGTCATTTCAAGAGCCGGTTTTGTTTTAGAAGAAATCACCGTAACCCCCGTCGGAAAAAGAAGACTTGTTGCGGTAGTAATTGATCGCGAAGAATCAAATCCCTCACTAGATGAGGTCACTGTCGTATCTAAAGAGGTTTCTGCAATCCTGGATAACTACTCCCAAATGGGGGAGATGCCATTCACATTGGAGGTCACCACTCCAGGTATCGATAAGCCATTGGTTTTACCTAGACATTGGAAAAAGAACATCGGTCGTTTGGTGAAAATTACCCCGACGCAGGGTGAGAAATACATAGCGCGCATTCAGAGTTTTGCTGATAACAAAGTCACTCTTGAGTCGAAAAATGAAAGCTCGGTTATCTCCTTAAGTGACATCGCCAAAGCTCAGATTGAAGTGGAATTCAACCGCAAGGAAGTGAAGTAATTATGAACGTTGATATGAAGGTTCTAGAAGCACTTACCTTAGATCGTGATATTCCACTTGATCGACTGATTACCGCAATCGAAATTGCGGTTAAAACCGCCTACAACGAAATGGAGGGCGCTAAGCCATTCGCCCATGCCAAACTAGATCGAATTACTGGTGAGATAAAGATTGTGATTCCAGTATTTGGTCCTGATGGTGAAAAGATTGATGAAGTTTTTGATGAGCCAGAGGGCTTCAGCCGTATTGCTTCCTCGACCGCGCGCAAAATCATCAAAGAGAAGTTACGCGAATCTAAAGACTTAGAGATTGTTGGTGAGTTCAGCGCTTCGGTGGGAGATATTGTCTCTGGAGTAATCCAGCAAGGTCGTGATCACAAAATGGTCTACATAGATCTAGGAAGGGTTGAAGGAAAGATTCCACCTCATGAGCAGGTGCCAGGTGAAATTTACAATCACGGTGACCGCATTAAGTGTTTTGTGGTTGAGGTAAAGCAAGGGCAAAAAGGACCTGAGGTGCTTTTGTCCCGTAGTCATCCAGCTTTAGTAAAACAACTCTTTGCTCTTGAGGTGCCAGAGATTCGGGACCGAGTCGTTGAAATCATGGGCGTGGCACGCGAAGCAGGACATCGCACCAAGATTGCTGTGCGTGCGCACAGAGCAGGAGTTAGTCCTAAAGGCGCGTTGATTGGGCCGATGGGTGCCAGAGCTCGCGCTGTTATGGATGAGTTGCATGGGGAAAAGATTGACATCGTTGATTGGTCGGAGGATCCCGCAGAGTATGTAGGTAATGCGCTTGCTCCGGCGCGGGTTGCAAAGGTCGAGGTTGTAAATGCTGATGCACGTTCGGCAAAGGTTGTTGTGCCGGATTATCAACTCTCACTTGCAATCGGCAAGGATGGTCAAAACGCTCGTCTGGCCGCGCGGTTAACTGGCTGGCGTATTGATATCCACTCCGATGGGGCTGTAGAGCCCTCCACGCCTGAGGTTTCGTGAATTAGGACCCCAAGGGGTATTGTTGCGGCGTGAGGATTTACCTCACACATCTTTATCAGAAGCGAAAGCTAGGTCTAAGGCAATGGCACACAAATGAGCACGACAAAATCATGAGTAGGTCAATTTAGGTTTCGCGTTTTCATTTGGTAGACGCGGGGCCACAAAAGGAGAAAAGTGGCAAAGGTCCGCGTTTACGAGTTAGCAAAAGATTTAGGTATGGAGAGCAAGGATGTCCTTGCGAAGCTCCAAGAGATGGGCGAGTTTGTTCGCTCCGCATCATCAACTGTTGAGCCTCCGGTAGTCCGTAAATTTCTAGAGAAATATCCGCCGGCGGTAAAACCTGCTGCCGCAGAAAAGCCAGTTAAGAAAGCACCTGCTAAGAAAGCGGCTGCTAAAAAACCTGCTGCTGCAGAGGTTCCGGTTGTCGAGCAAGCGACTCCAACCCCTGAAGTTGTAACTCCACAAACTCCACCGATTGCTCCTGTCACTCCTGCAGCAATGCCGCCGCGACCAACACCAAACGCAATTCCAAAAGCTGGCAACAATCCCTTTGGTACTCCAGGTGTTCCAAGACCGCCGCGTCCGGCACCACGTCCTGGAAATAATCCTTTTGGATCAGCAGGTGGTGGACCACGTCCGCCAAGACCAGATTCAGGTCAACGTCCTAACGCAGGTGGCAGACCTGGAATGGCCGGACCAAGACCGGGATCAGTTCGTCCAGGTTTTGCAGCACGACCACAACAACGTCCAGATGGTTCACCACGTCCACAAGGTGGTGGCGGAAGATTTGGTGGTGCACCATCATCTTCATCTCCTTATCGCACTCAAGGTGGTGGCGCACCGCGTCCCGGACAAGGCGGCGGAGGATTTGGCGCACCACGTCCTGGTGGACCAGGTCAAGGAGGCGGAAGACCAGGTGGGGCAAGACCAGGAGCTGGCGGCGCATTTGGTAAAGGTGGCGGAAAGAAAAAGGATTACAAGAGTAAGAAAACTCGTCGTGAAGAGATCGACAATATGCAAGCACCGACAATCGGTGGTGCGGTTGTTCCACGCGGCGATGGCAACACTCCAGTCCGTTTGCGTCGCGGCGCTTCACTAGCGGATTTTGCGGAGAAGATTGGTGCCGATCCCGCAGCATTGGTATCGGTTCTATTCCATCTTGGTGAAATGGTTACCGCAACTCAATCTGTTGATGAAGATACTTTGCATGTTCTTGGCGGCGAGTTTGGCTACAAGATCACAGTTGTTTCTCCAGAGGATGAAGATCGTGAAATCTTGGAAGAGTTTGATATCAATCTCGAACAAGAGTTATCTGATGTAAACCCTGATGATCTCAGTGTTCGCCCACCAGTTGTCACAGTTATGGGTCACGTAGATCATGGTAAGACCCGTTTGTTGGATGCGATCCGTCAAACCGAAGTAGTTAAAGGCGAAGCTGGTGGAATTACCCAGCACATTGGTGCGTATCAAATTCATCATGACCACAACGAGGTGAACCGCGCAATAACCTTTATCGATACACCAGGTCACGAGGCTTTCACCGCTATGCGTGCTCGTGGTGCCAAGGTAACTGATATCGCGGTCTTGGTTGTCGCTGCAGATGATGGTGTTATGCCTCAAACCATTGAAGCGCTAAACCATGCTCAAGCAGCAAATGTTCCAATAGTTGTTGCGGTAAACAAGGTTGATAAAGAGGGCGCAAACCCAGGAAAGATTCGTCAACAGCTGACCGAGTACAACTTAATTGCCGAGGAGTACGGTGGAGACACCCTCTTTGTTGATGTTTCTGCTGCAAAGGGAACTGGAATCGACAATCTAATTGAGGCAATTCTGCTTACCGCAGATGCTGCAATCGATCTACGTGCGATTCATGAAGATGATGCACGCGGTGTGGCGATTGAAGCTCACCTCGATCGTGGTCGCGGCCCAGTTGCAACTGTATTGGTACAACGTGGAACTCTTAGCGTTGGAGATGCGATTGTTGCCGGCTCAGCCTTCGGTCGCGTTCGCGCGATGATGGATGAATTTGGTCATGCGGTTGATACTGCTGGTCCTTCACGACCAGTGCAGGTACTTGGTTTTACCTCGGTTCCTAGTGCGGGAGATAGTTTTATCGTCGCTCCAGATGACCGCACCGCCCGTCAGATTGCTGAGAAGCGTCAGGCTGGCGAGCGACATGCTGCGTTAGCCAAGGCACGCAAGAAGGTCTCACTAGAAGACTTCCTAGAGAAATCAAAGGTAACCACTCTTAATTTGATTTTGAAGGGCGATGTCAGCGGTTCGGTAGAAGCATTGGAAGATGCTTTGGTTCAACTTGATGTTGGTAGCGAGGTAGATCTAAGAGTTATTCACCGCGGAGTTGGCGCTATCACCAAGAGCGATGTAACTCTGGCATCAGCATCAGGTGCGGTAATTGTTGGCTTCAACGTTAAGCCAGAGGCTCACACCGCGATCTTTGCTGATGAAGAAGGTGTAGAGATTCGTTTCTACTCAGTCATCTACAAAGCGATTGAAGAAATCGAAGCTGCACTTAAGGGCTTACTTAAGCCAGAGTTTGAAGAGGTCACCATTGGATCTGCAGAGGTTCGAGAAATCTTCAAGTCCAGCAAGTTCGGAATTATCGCTGGTTCCATGGTCTCTACCGGAATCATTAAGCGCAATGCAAAAGCTCGAATTCTTAGAGATGGCGTCGTAATTGGCGACAATCTAACAGTAGAGTCACTAAAGCGTTTCAAGGATGATGCCACTGAGGTCCGTGAAGGATTTGAATGCGGTATCGGCGTAGGATCCTTCAAAGATATTCAAATAGGTGATGTCTTTGAGGTATTTGAAATGCGGGAAAAGAAGCGGGCATAGTCCATGGGTAACTCACATCGCGCAGCAAAAGTGGCCGATCGCATCAAAGTTGTGATCGCCTCTGCGCTCGAAAGTAAGGTGAAGGATCCACGCTTGGGGTTCATCACCATAACCGATGTGAGAGTTACCGGGGATTTACAGCAAGCTTCAATTTTCTACACTGTACTTGGTGATGATGAGGCGCGGGCTAACACCGCTAAAGCACTAGAAAGCGCTAAAGGCTTGCTGCGTACAGAGGTAGGCAGAGAGTTAAAAACGAGAATACAGCCTGGCCTTTTTTGCAGATGCGTTATCTGAGACCGCTCGCAACTTTGAAGATTTGTTGGATCAAGTGCGCAAGCATGATGAAGAGATTGCTCATCTACGCGACACCGCTTCTCCAATTAGTGGCAGCGATCCATATCGTGCGCCACGAATCCGCGAATCAGAATGAAGGTTTCTCACGGCTTTGTCGTAATTGATAAGCCTGCAGGAATCACTAGTCATGATGTTGTTGCAAAGTTACGTAAAGCCCTAGGGACTAAGCGGGTTGGTCATGCGGGAACCCTTGATCCGATGGCAACAGGAGTTCTGGTGCTGGGCATCAATAATGCGACCAAGTTTCTGCAATACATCACCGAAGGAAAGAAGCAATATCTAGCAACCATAAGACTCGGACAATCAACCACAACCGATGACAAAGAAGGAGAGATTCTCTCTACTTCAAATACTGATTCCATTACAGATCTGCAGATTAAAGAGTTATTGGCAAAGCAAGTTGGCAGAATTATGCAGACACCTAGCCAGGTATCTGCGATAAAAATAGGTGGCGAACGGGCCTACGATTTAGTACGTCAAGGCAAGGTTGTAGAGATTCCAGCACGTGAAATTGAAATTTTCCAATTACAGGTAAATGAGATCAGGCGAGATGAGTTCATAGATATTGATGTCGACGTAATCTGCTCCGCAGGTACTTATATCCGCTCGATTGCACGGGATTTAGGCCAAGCGCTTCAGGTCGGAGGACATTTAACATCGCTTAGAAGAACTTTGGTGGCACCGTTTTACCTCTCAGATTGTTCAGTATTAGAGGCTCCCGAGATTCGACCTCTAGCAGAGGCGATTTCTAAAGTAATGCCGACCCGTCAGATTGATGTTGCTGAAATGGCCGAGCTTAAATTTGGCAGAGCCTTAAGCAAATCAGAGTTCAGTGGCGTTGGCGTTGCGATTGCTCCAGATGGAGAGGTTGCTGCCATTATCGAAAACCGTGATTATGGGGCGCAGCCGATTTCAGTGTTTGTGTCATGAAAGAATAGTGATGATGAGATACATACCGGATATTTCTTGGCAGGGCGAAGCTAGCAAAGGCGGCGCGCTGGCGATTGGGATATTTGATGGGGTGCATCTTGGTCACCAACAGATACTGCGCGAGGCTTCGACATCTGGTCTTCCAGTAACCGCCTTAACCTTTGATCCGCATCCGACGGCAATATTTGCCCCCAACCGTACGCCAACCAGGTTGTTGACGTTGCGGAATCGAGTTCACCAACTAGCAACACATGGAGCAAATACCGTTGCGGTACTTAGTTTTAATGAAGAGTTCTCAAAGCTAACTCCACAAGATTTCATTGAACAGGTCCTCCTGCCAATCTTTAATCCAAAACTTGTTGTGGTTGGTCAAAACTTTACCTTTGGTGCTAAGGCTGCCGGAAACGTTGATTACTTGAGACAGAATGCAAGTTTTGAAAGTAAAGGGGTTCAACTCTTAACTCATTCTGGGGGAGTTGTTTCTTCAACACGAATCCGGGAAGCGATTCGTTCCGGCAATCTAGAAACTGCAAATCAACTTTTAAGTAGACCGCACCAATTAGTAGGGCCGGTGGTACATGGTGAAAAGCGCGGCAGAACGATCGGCTACCCAACTGCAAATATAGGATTAGATGAGTTTGCCACCATTCCATCGGATGGTGTTTATGCGGGCTGGTTGACAGTTGAAGGAACCAAGTGGCCTGCAGCGATTTCAATCGGAACCAACCCAACTTTTGAGGGAGTACGCGGTAGGCAGGTTGAGGCGTACGCTTTAGATCGCGATGATTTAGATTTGTATGACAAAGAAGCAACAGTGGAGTTTGGTTGGCGCTTGCGTGACACCATCAAATTTGATGGTCTGCAACCATTGTTAGTTCAAATGAAGATTGATTGTGATGAGGCTCGAAGATTGACCCATTCTCACGCTTGATTTTGAGGGTAATACCCTCGGATTTTCGATATGTGAGACGCGCTGGTAGATTTTGACCCCTCAAGCGAGAAATCGTGCACTCGTGTACAAGACCGAGAGCCCTCGTGAAAGATGTAAAGGAAGTTAGACCATGGCATTAACACCTGCCGAGAAGAAAGAAATCATCACAAAGTTTGGCGCCTCTGCATCAGACACAGGAAGCCCTGAAGCTCAGGTTGCACTTCTCTCCAAGAGAATTGAACAAGTTACCGAACACCTACAAACCAACAAGCATGACCACCACAACCGTCGTGGCTTGCTTCTTCTTGTAGGTCGTCGTCGCAGAATTCTGCAGTACCTTGCTAAGACAGATATCGAGCGTTACCGCGCGATTATCGACAAGCTCGGCATCCGCCGTTAGTTTGTAAAACTAAATAACAAAAACCAGCGCAGCAAATCGCTGACAACCCTGGACGACTGGTCCTCGGTGGTGGCTTACGGATTTATCAAAGTGGATTTCCACATAAAGGCCGTGGGCTTCGATCGAAGATCCATTCTCTAACGGTGCGCTGGTGCTAGAGAATAGGAGAGACCCATGGAGGGTCAAGAGGTTAACTCTGCCGTTGCAAAAATTGATAACGGCAAATTCGGAAAACGAGAGATTCGTTTTGAAACTGGTCGCCTAGCGCGCCAAGCAGCAGGAACTGCGGTGGTTTATCTTGATGATGAGTCAATGTTGCTCTCTGCAACAACCGCATCAAAGTCACCACGTGATCAATTTGATTTCTTCCCATTAACAGTTGATGTCGAAGAGCGTATGTATGCGGTCGGAAAGATTCCAGGATCTTTTTTCCGTCGCGAAGGTCGTCCTTCAGAGGATGCAATCCTTACCTGCCGTTTGATTGATCGCCCGCTTCGTCCTTCATTCATTAAGGGACTTCGCAATGAGGTTCAAATCGTTGTAACAGTAATGGCGCTGAACCCAGATCATATGTATGACGTAGTTGCTATCAATGCAGCATCTATGTCTACACAGCTAGCAGGTTTGCCTTTCTCAGGCCCAATCGGTGGCGTACGTGTTGCGCTTATTGATGGGCAATGGGTGGCGTTTCCAAATCACAGCGATCTTGAGCGCGCTGTTTTTGACATGGTAGTTGCTGGACGTATCGCCGGTGATGATGTTGCAATCATGATGGTTGAAGCAGAGGCAACAGTAAAGACAATAGGTCTAATCGGATCTGGTGCAGCTGCTCCTACTGAAGAGATAGTTGGACAAGGACTTGAGGCAGCAAAGCCATTTATCCGCACACTGTGTGAAGCACAGATGGAGCTAGCCAAGGTAGCTGCAAAGCCAACCGCTGAATTCCCTGTCTTCCTTGATTATCAAGCCGATGCTTTTGAAGCGGTAGAGAAGGCTGCCAAAACTGATTTAGCAAAAGCTCTAACTATCTCCGGAAAGCAAGAGCGCGAAACCGAGATTGATCGAATCGCAGCGGCTACAACAGAGTCACTTGCTCCTAACTTTGAAGGTCGAGAGAAAGAGATTCCTGCAGCATTCCGTTCTTTGACTAAGAAACTTGTTCGCCAAAGGGTTTTGCGCGAAAAGGTACGTATTGATGGTCGCGGACTACGCGATATTCGTCCTTTGACTGCAGAGGTTGAGGTTGTCCCACGTGTTCACGGTTCAGCATTGTTCGAGCGCGGCGAAACTCAGATTCTTGGCATCACCACTCTCAACATGCTCAAGATGGAGCAACAGCTAGATACTTTGAATCCAGAAGATCACAAGCGTTACATGCACAATTACAACTTCCCGCCTTACTCAACCGGTGAAACTGGTCGCGTTGGCTCTCCGAAGCGTCGTGAAATTGGACATGGTGCTCTTGCAGAGCGTGCGCTACTTCCAGTTCTTCCGGCTCGTGAAGAGTTCCCATACGCAATTCGTCAGGTTTCAGAGGCCTTGGGATCAAATGGTTCTACCTCAATGGGATCGGTATGTGCTTCAACCCTTTCACTACTAAATGCTGGTGTTCCGCTTAAGGCGCCAGTAGCCGGTATCGCAATGGGTCTGATTTCAGATGATGTTGATGGCAAGACTGAATATGTTGCCTTAACCGACATCCTGGGTGCAGAAGATGCATTCGGCGATATGGATTTCAAAGTTGCTGGCACAAAGGATTTCGTTACAGCGCTGCAGCTTGATACCAAGCTAGATGGAATTCCAGCTAGCGTTTTATCTGCTGCTCTATTGCAGGCAAAAGAAGCGCGTTTGGCGATTCTTGGAGTAATGAATGAAGCGATTGATCGTCCAGATGACATGAATCCACTCGCACCACGCATTATCTCTATCAAGATTCCAGTAGATCAGATTGGTGCGGTTATCGGACCTAAGGGCAAGGTAATCAATCAGATTCAAGAAGAGACTGGAGCTGAAATCTCAATTGAAGATGATGGAACTATCTTTATCGGCGCAACAAATGGCACCGCAGCAGATGCAGCAAAGGCACAGATTCTTGGTATCGCAGATCCAAAGCTTCCTGAGGTAGGAGAGCGCTACAACGGAACCGTTGTAAAGCTGGCCACCTTCGGCGCCTTCGTTAACTTGTTGCCGGGCAAAGATGGCTTGCTACATGTCTCACAGATCCGCAAGATGCATGGTGGAAAGCGCATCGAAAATCTTGAGGATGTAATGAAGGTGGGCGACAAGGTTCATGTTGAAATCGGAGAGATTGATCCAAAGGGCAAGCTTTCTTTGGTTCCAGTTCTGGATGACAACGCCCAATCCACTTCATCAGAAGAGTAGTTTGTAGTTTATGACTGTACGAAAGACCGTTCTACCGAGCGGTCTTCGTATTGTCACAGAGGAAATTTCTGGCGTACGTTCCGCTGCCTACGGCATCTGGGTGAATGTTGGCTCCCGAGATGAATCCTTGAAAACCGCTGGAGCATCTCACTTTCTTGAGCACTTACTTTTCAAGGGCACTAAAACAAGAAGTGCTCTAGATATCTCCTCTGCAATTGAGGCGGTTGGTGGAGAGATGAATGCTTTCACCTCCAAGGAGTACACCTGTTTTTATGCCCGGGTCATCGATTCTGATCTACCACTTGCAATCGAGGTCATTTCAGATCTGATTACCTCATCCGTCGGTAGGCCAGAGGATGTTGAAGCGGAACGTAAAGTAGTTTTGGAAGAGATTTCGATGCGTGATGATGATCCTTCGGATCTAGTTCATGAGGTATTCAGCGAAACCTTTTATGGAGATACCCCGCTGGGCCGTTCAATTTTAGGAACTACCGACTCCATCAAATCATTGAGTCGAAACACGATTTTCAATTATTACAAAAAGCGTTATCTACCTCAAGACATAGTTGTTGCGGTGGCTGGAAACATCAAACACCAAAAGGTTGTTGATCAGGTAATAAAGGCGATGTCGAAAGATGATTTCCTTGAAGTCGGCAAAAACAATTTTAATCTCCGTTCTAACTCCTCAGTTAGACGCTCGGCAAAGCAAAGCGTTGGCCTAATGAACCGCAAAACGGAACAGGCACATATCTTTTTGGGCATGCCTGGTGTAGATCGAAATGATCCGCGCAGATTTGCGATGGGTGTCTTGTCAGCTGCATTAGGCGGTGGAATGTCCTCACGTTTGTTCCAAGAGATTCGGGAAAAAAGAGGGTTGGCGTATTCGGTTTACTCATACGCACAGCAGTTTGCAGGAAGCGGCTTCCTTGGCTTTTACGCAGGATGTAATCCCAGCAAAGCGACAGAGGTTGTCTCAATCATGCGTGATGTTTTGCATGATGTGGCAAGCAATGGATTGACCCATGAAGAGTTGGCCCGTGCGCAAGGCGCGGTACGAGGCACTTTAGTGCTAAGCCAAGAGGACACCGGTTCGCGCATGAGTCGAATTGGCAAGAGCGAGCTGGTTTATGGGGAGATCATGACATTTGATCAGATTTTAAAAGCGGTAGCAGATGTTTCCTCCGCCGACATCAGGGCGTTGGCCGATGAAATTTTGCACGCAGCACCTACCCTTGCGGTTGTGGGACCATTTGCAAAGCGATCAGTTTTTGAACGGGCTCTGAGTTAAGGGGATGTGATTATCAAGATGAGTATCAAGGTTGGCGTGCTTGGCGCAAAAGG
>RFSC01000002.1 GCA_009924185.1 Actinomycetota bacterium | reverse complement strand
AAAGACTGCAATGAAAACCGCTGCGTTGGCGACTCGGGCGGAGCGCACCGATAATCCAATCAAAACGCCAATCCATGACATCGCAAAGCCAAACAACAATGTTGAGGGTGCTATCCCCTAGAGCTCGGCCAAATACAACTGCGGAACGGGAAATCGGAAGTGATCTAAAGCGATCAATTAAACCCTTTTGCATATCTTCAGCTAGGCCGACCGCCGTTCCAGCGAGCGTAAATGCGACGGTCTGCACAAAGATTCCTGGCATTAGTAGCTGCACATAATCAACGCCGGGAATTCCAGTTGAGATTGAGCCACCAAATACATAACGGAAAAGAAGGACAAACATCACCGGTTGGATAGTGGAAAAGATAAGAACTTCCGGGATACGAATCAGCTGCAAGAGCTGGCGCTTAGTAACTACTAAAGAATCAGAGACTGCGTACTTCATTTCTTTTTCCTCTTTCGCGCTTTCGGATCTACAACTTCCTCTTCCTTCTTATCCTCTGCGGCATGGCCAGTCAGGGCGATGAAGACATCATCTAGAGAAGGTCGCTTCAAACCAATATCAAGCGGATGAATTCCGGCATCATCTAAGGAGCGGGCCGCTTCAATCAATGCCTTTGAACCAGTAGTAACGGGGGCTGATACCTGGCGGGCGCTCTCTTCTACCAGAGCCTTTCCACCACTTACTCGCTCCACAATCTCGGTAGCTTTTTTGAGATCTTGTGATTCAACAACAATCTCTAGACGCTCGCCGCCAACCTGACGCTTTAGTTGGTCAGAGGTACCTCTCGCAATTACCTTGCCATGATCAATTACCGCAATATCGTCAGCTAATTGATCAGCCTCTTCTAGATACTGCGTTGTCAAAAGCAGTGTTGTGCCATCTTTAACCAGAGAATCAATTACTCCCCACATCTCTTGACGGCCGCGCGGATCTAATCCTGTTGTTGGCTCATCTAGAAATAGGATTTTTGGTCTAACAATTAAAGAGGCTGCCAAATCTAATCGACGTCTCATACCACCGGAGTAGGTACGGATAGGACGCTTTGCTGCATCAGTTAGAGAGAACTGTTCCAGTAACTCCTCTGCTCTTTTCTTGGAAGCAGATGGCGATAGATGATACAAACGACTAAACATAACCAGGTTGTCCCAGCCGGTGAGAGTTTCATCTACCGCTGCATACTGGCCTGACAATCCAATTACTTCGCGAACTTGATCTGGATTTTTAATCACATCAATTCCAGCAACAGTTGCATGCCCTGAATCAGGTGTTAACAATGTTGCGAGAATTCTCACAGTTGTGGTTTTGCCGGCACCGTTTGGTCCAAGCACGCCTAAAACTGTTCCTTCTTCGACATCTAAACTCAATCCATTTAGCGCCTTAACAGCGCCTTTGTCATATGTTTTTACTAAATTCTCTGCAATAACACTTTTCACAGGATTGAGAGTAGTAGCCTTAACTCTCTGGGCCAAATTCACGTTAGGAAATCATGCGGGATAGAGCAAAAGTAGACCATTCCAAGCCGTTAACCCATCGAGAGATTCTCATCATCATGTCCAGCCTTATGACTGGCTTGCTGCTTGCCGCGCTGGATCAAACTATCGTCTCTACAGCTCTGAAAAGTATCGTCGAGGAGTTTGATGGTTTAAATCATTACACCTGGGTAGTTACTGCATATCTTTTGACTTCAACCGCCTCCACACCCTTGTACGGCAAGATCTCAGATCTATATGGCCGCAGGCCCGTGTATCAATTTTCCATTATTTTGTTTCTGATTGGCTCTCTTCTAGCTGGTGCTTCAACCTCCATGGAACAACTAATCATCACACGAGCCATTCAAGGAATTGGCGCGGGTGGTTTGATGGGACTTACCTTTGTAATTGTTGGTGATCTGGTTGCACCTCGCGAACGTGGCAAGTATCAAGGATTGTTTGGGGCGGTTTGGGGAATCTCTTCGGTAGCTGGCCCCCTATTGGGTGGTTTTTTCTCTGATAGAGGTGAAATCCTAGGAATTACAGGATGGCGCTGGATTTTCTATATCAATATACCTTTCGGAATTTTGGCGTTAATAATCACCTCCATGGTTTTGCATATACCTAAGGTGAAAAGAGAACACAAAATTGATTTTCTTGGCGCAATTCTGATGGTTATCTCGGTAGTTTCACTCTTAATTGCATTATCTGTTTTGGGTCCTGAGAATGGCTGGAGTGAGCCAAGAACTGTTTCAACTTTAGTAGCGGGCGTTATCTTTGCGGTTTTGTTTGTACTTTGGGAGTTAAGGGCTACAGAGCCAATATTGCCCATGACCTTGTTTAAGAATCGTACCTTTACCCTGACCTCCATAATCGGCTTCATTGTTGGAGCAGGAATGTTTGGCGCGATTGTTATGTTGCCTCTTTACCTGCAGATCATTCAAGGTAACTCGGCAACCGAAGCTGGTTTGAAGCTGATTCCATTAATGATTGGAATTCTCTCCTTCACGATCACTAGCGGTCGACTAATCACAAAGACAGGTCGTTACAAAAAGTATCCAGTTGTTGGCACTCTTCTGATGGCTTTTGGCATCTATTTGATGAGCACTGCAGATGTTTCAACTCCATATTGGCAGATAGCAATCTTTGCCGTAATTATCGGCGGTGGTTTGGGACTATGCATGCAAACTATCGTTATCGCGGTGCAAAATGCGGTGGAGTTTAAGGATCTTGGTATCGCCACCTCTTCAAATACATTTTTCCGCTCTCTGGGCGGCGCCTTTGGTACTGCGATATTTGGCACCATCCTCAGCAATCGCGTTGCAGATAACCTACAAACACAGCTCGGCGGTTCATCCGTAGTTGAACCAGGCATGATTGAAACACTCACTAGCAATACTGCGATGATTGCAACTCTGCCAGCAGAGATCCAATTGAGAGTTTTAGAGGCCTTTGCCGACTCATTCCAAGTTGTATTTCTAAGCGCCTTCCCTGTTGTTGCGCTCGCCTTCTTCTTTGCGATCGCACTTGAAGAGAAGCCTTTGCAGGACAGTCAAAGTCATGCCTCTGCAAGACAAGATGCGGCGGGCGAGGCACTTGGCTAAAAAACTCTCCTCTCCATTCAAGGGACTGCCAAAAGAGGTATCAGTCCTAACCGCCATATCTTTTTTAGTTGCGGTGGGATTTGGTTTGATAATTCCAGCTATACCAATCTTTGCTAAAACCTTTGGCGTCTCCAATACCTTGATTGGCTTGATCATCTCCTCCTTTGCAATTATGCGGTTTGTTTCTGGACTCTTCTCCGGAAAGTTAGTTGATCGATTTGGCGAGCGAGTAGTGCTGGGTTTTGGCCTTTTTATGGTCTCCATCTTCACTCTGTTGGCAGGTTTAGCGCAAAGTTATGAACAGCTATTGATTTTCAGAACCGCAGGCGGACTGGGCTCTTCAATGTTTTCTGTATCTGCAGGTGCATTAATTCTTCGAGTGGTTGCCGATAATCAAAGAGGTCGGGCGCAATCACTATATAACGGTGGATTCATCGCCGGTGGAGTGGCTGGTCCTGCTTTTGGTGGTGCTTTGATTGCTCTTTCGCCGCGCGCTCCATTTTTCATTTACTCAGCTTTATTAATCGCTGCAGGAACCGTCTCGATGATTTATCTTCACGAGAGCCGCTTAGGAGCTAGGGTTGAATCTCAACAAGAAGAGCGTGCCCTAACCATTCGGGAAGCGCTGCAAATCAAGCCTTACCTTTACTCTCTATTTCTGGCCTTCTTAGGTAGCTGGATTTTATTTGGCATGCGCTCCTCGATTTTGCCGCTCTTTGTGGTGGAAGATTTAGGCGCTAGTGCTTCGCTGGTGGGATTAAGTTTTACGATCGCATTGATTGCGCAAGGTTCTGTGATGGTTCGTGCCGGTAAATACTCCGACAAAAATGGTCGCAAACCCGTAATTTTGGTGGGCTTTTCAATAGTGATGCTGGCGCTCGCTTTATTGGTCTTATCAACCAACACCACCATTTATCTAATCGCCATGATTGTCATGGGATTAGGTGCAGGTTTTGCCGCGTCAGCTGGCGCGATTGTTGGCGATGTAATCAAGGGCAAGAGTGGAAAGGTTTACGCTTTCTGGCAGATGGCCGGCGATGCGGGAATGATGGTCGGCCCAATTCTTCTCGGCTTTATCTCTGATTATTTCTCTTACCGCACCGCAATCGCATTTAGCGCTGCGGTATTTTCACTGGCGATTATTGCTGCAATAAGAATCCCCGAGACCAATACCGCTAGTCTCGGGGATTCCCGTAAACCTCAATTAAACGAGGGTTAGTCGTTATTACCGCGCAAAATTGCTAGTAGGCGCAATACCTCTAGGTACAACCAAACCATGGTCATTAGTAGACCGAAGCCGGCACGCCATGACTCTTCTTGTGGCACACCTGCCCGCACACCCTCTTCAATCTGATCAAAATCAAGAATCAAGAAGAAGGATGCGATTGCAACACCAGCGATAGCAAGAAGTGGACCAAAGCCACTTAGGCCATATAGACCCATGCCATTGCCAACTCCGAAGAATGAGCTAATGAAGCTGCCGATGGCTAGAACAAAGTAACCGAGAGCTGCACCTAGCAACATTTTTGTGAACTTTGGTGTCGCGCGTAGACGACCACTCTTGTAAAGGAAGAGCATTCCAACAAATGCTGCAATAGTTGCAACAATCGCCTGCTGAACGATGCCATCATAGAAAAGTTCGTAACTCTTGCTGATTATGCCGAGAACTAGACCTTGGCAAACCGCATAAGCCTGATAGACAGCGGGGCGAACCTTCTTGCTGAAAATTCCAAACAATGCGGTAGCCAAACCACCGACAAAACCAATCAGCAGCGCTCCGCCACCAAGATTCAAGTACCAAGCAGCTGCACCAACTACAACTGAGATACCAAAGAGAATTCCAGATCGCGCAACTACATCATCCATGGTCATGCGACCGGTGCGTAGCGATGATGCCGCAGGAGCGTTATATGTCTCCTCCAGATTGTCCGGAGTTAATACCGAACCCATTGAGGCAAAACCGCGACCATTGCTTTGACCATCTCTATGACCAAAAGCCTTCCCTAGTACGGGATTTGAACTATTCATTGCTCTCCTTTAGTAGTTCATATCGGTACTGCTGACAGATATGTGCCCCCGGTGGGGGTCGAACCCACACTTGGACGATTTTAAGTCGTCTGCCTCTGCCGTTGGGCTACAGGGGCTTACCTGAGTGGGCAAATCTACCTGCCTTTTTAACCACCGAATCCAATTGGCTCCGCGTTAGCTTCCCCGTAAAAGTATTCTGTTGGCTGGGATGGTAACTCCCAATGACCAATCTAGTATTCCCATCACTGCCCAGAAAGTTGAATTGGGCACCGTGGCCAAACTTTGGGCGGTTTCTAGGCAATTCCTCACCCAACTCCGCAAGTGCATCGATGATGGCGCGCCAAGCGATCCCACCTAGGGCCAAGTAGCTTCGAGTTGTTGGGAAGAGCAGCTCCACCTCTCTTAGTAACCAGGGCTGACATTTTTTACTCTCTTCAATACTTGGTTTGTTTCCTGGTGGAACACATCGCACCGCGCACATAATTCGAGTGTCGATTAACTCTTGTCCATCATTTAAAGAGTCGCTGGTTGGAATCTTTGCTAAACCATTTTTATGTAAGGAGCGATACAGCCAATCTCCAGAACTATCACCGGTAAAGACTCGACCGGTGCGGTTAGCGCCATGCGCTCCGGGAGCTAACCCAATCACCGCAACTTTGGCATTTGTTGGGCCAAAACCTGTAATTGGTTTTCCCCAGTACTTTTGATCTTGATATGCCCTTCGCTTGGTGACTGCAACCTCTTGTCGCCACTGCACAAGCCTCGGGCATGCGGTGCACTTGATTAACTCTTGATCTAGCAACTTCAAGTTGGAAAGTTTTGGTGCTAAACGTGCTGGATTAGTCGGCAAGTGACCAAGCCATTCCATCAAGTATGTCTGACTCGGAGGCAACAAATTCTTTCGCTTTAGAAAGCTCCATAATTCGAGATAACACTAGGGAGCCAGCGGCGATAACATCGACTCTACCGGGGTGCATGTAGCCCAAAGCGCCAATCTCTTCACGATTCATTTGTAGGAAAGCATTGGCAACTTCATGGGTTTTGGCAGCAGAAATACGAGAAAGATGTATGGCATAGCGGTCGTATTGCTTTAACTCTAGAGCGGCGGCTGCAACAGTGGTTGCTGTTCCTGCCACCGCAATCAAAGTTTTTGCCTCTGTGATTGGCACAAATTTGGCCGCCTCTTGAATTGCAGCATCAATATCTTGTCTTGCTCTTTCAATCTCATCTGGTTTTGGTGGAAGTGAGGTGAAATGCCTCTCGCTCATTCGAACACAACCGATGTTCTGACTTTTGGCAAACTGAACCGTCTCAGCGCCAAAAACAAACTCGGTAGAGCCACCACCAATATCAACTACTAGATATGGCGCACCAAAACCCTTCAACTCTTTAGTTGCCCCTAAAAATGAGAGTCTGGCCTCTTCCTCACCACTAATCACCTCCGGCGCAACGCCCAATAAATCTTTGACGCCATCTATGAACAAATCTCTATTGGTGGCATCACGTGTTGCGCTGGTGGCACAAAATCTAATTTTGGATACACCCCGCCTACTGATTTCATCAGCAAACAACTGAACCGCTTTGAAGGTACGTTCTAAAGCATCAGGGTGAAAAGCTTTGTTTTGATCCACACCTTGACCCAACCGAACAATCTCCATGGTTCTAGAAACTTCGCGGAAGTTGTCACCTGAAACATCTGCTATCAACAATCGAATTGAGTTGGTTCCACAATCAATCGCCGCTACTCGAGACATTTACTTTCGCTCCTGATTACGACGCTCTAAACAATCTCCGTTTTGCCACCACTGCGGCAGTTTCGACAATGCCTCATCGCCAAGTGGATTAACACCAGCTCCAGCCGCTAATGAATGCGCAATCAAAGAGTGTAGACATTTAACCCGATCTGGCATTCCTCCAGCTGAGGTATCTGAGATTTCCGGAACCTCAATACCCAAGGCAGCTCTGGCCGCCAAATAATCATCATGCGCTGCACGGTATTCGCCAGCTAATTGCGCATCAATTTGAAGACGCTCATTCATCTCTGCCATCAAAGTTGAGTTTTCTAGGGTTGAAATCGCAGAGGTTAAGTTGGGACAAGTGGCGTAGTAAAAGGTTGGAAAAGGAGTTCCATCATTTAAGCGCGGTGGCGTCTCAACAACCGCCGGATTGCCGCATGGGCAGCGGTACGCCACGGCATGGACATCTCTTGGGGTGCGACCTAGCTGTACCTCTATCGCCGCCAAATCTTCAGCGCTTGGTTTATTGCTCATGTGCTGCTACTCATGGATTTTGCGCTCCGACACCAACTGATGTGATGGAGGAGATGACTCGGGAGTACCAAGGTACGCCTAAAGGAAAATCTTGATTAATTGGTGCAGCGGTTGAGGTGCCATCATCAACCTGATTATTGACTCCCAGAATTATGTACTGCCGCTCCCCTGGCAACACAAAATGAAGTCGGTCACGAGCCTGAGATTTTATGTACTCAGGATCCCGCCATCTTTGCAACTCAGCACGCGCCTCTTGTAGTTTTTTACGGTTGGATTCAACATCTGCTTGCAATGCGCTGATCTGCGCGCGCTGTGCAAAGTAATGTTGTGTTGGCGGTGCCAGAGTAACTGCAACACCAAAGAGAACAATAAAAAGAATTAGTAACCGAGTTGAGATTCCACGTTTTTCAGCAAATCCCTCCAGAGCCGAGCGCAGCTTTAACTTCCTGCGTCTCATATCCGCTCCTTAACTCTCAGCGCTGGTTGTAATCCAAACTAGCGAGAAGTGAATCTAGGAAAAGCTTCGCGGCCGGCGTACTTTGCCGCTCCACCTAACTCCTCTTCAATTCTTAACAGCTGATTGTACTTTGCAACTCTTTCGCTACGAGCTGGGGCGCCGGTTTTAATCTGTCCACATAATGCAGCAACAGCAAGATCGGCAATAGTTGTGTCCTCTGTTTCACCTGATCTATGGCTCATCATGGAGCGGTATCCGGCCTTATGCGCCATCGCTACCGCATCTAGAGTTTCAGTGAGAGTTCCAATTTGATTTACCTTAACCAACAGAGCGTTCGCGGTACTTTCTGAAATACCACGGGCCAAGCGGGTTGGATTGGTAACAAATAAATCATCGCCCACCAATTGAACTCGTGAACCCAACTCTGTAGTTATAGCTTTCCAACCATCCCAATCATCCTCTGATAACGGATCTTCGATTGAGACCATCGGATAGGAATCTACTAATCCCTTGTAATAGGCGATCATCTCCTCAGCGGTTAATGAACTACCTTCGAAGGCATACTTTCCATCTTTATAAAACTCAGTAGCGGCGACATCCATAGCTAGCGCAATTTGGCTACCTACTTTGTACCCCGCTTTTTCTACCGCCTCTACAATCAAATCAAGTGCCGCGCGATTTGATTCAAGGTTTGGAGCAAATCCACCCTCATCACCAATACTGGTTGCAAGTCCACGCTTCTTTAGGACCGCTTTTAGATTGTGATAAATCTCAGCTCCCCAACGTAGAGCCTCTTTGAATGACTCAGCACCAATTGGCGCAATCATGAACTCTTGAATATCAACATTGGTATCGGCATGAGCGCCACCATTTAGAATATTCATCATCGGAATCGGCAAAAGATTCGCTGATGGACCACCTATAAATGCATAAAAAGGCTGTTGTTTAGATTGTGCTGCCGCTTTAGCAACCGCTAAAGAAACTCCGAGAATTGCATTGGCACCAAGTGAAGATTTATTCACTGTGGCATCTAAATCAATCATCGCTTGATCTAAACCGCGCTGGTCAAAGGCATCTCTTCCTACTACAACTGGCGCAATCTTGCTTTTCACATTGGCAACAGCCTCTGCGACACCCTTACCTAAATATCTGGCTCCACCATCTCGTAACTCGGCCGCCTCAAAAGCACCGGTCGAGGCACCACTTGGCACTGCGGCCCGGGCAAAAGACCCATCTTCTAAATAAACATCAACTTCAACAGTTGGATTTCCGCGAGAATCAAGAATCTCGCGCGCATTTACAGATTTAATGTTGGTCACGGGCGCGCAGTCTAGCCTGAAAAACCAAGATTATTTGCGTTGCGCTTCCTCTTCGCTCATTTTGTCTCGGTACTGCATCGCTGCTTTACGAAGCGCCACCTCAGGATCCACATCATGAGTTACCGCCCAAGAGACCAGAGAGAGCAGCTGCTCCCCTAACATCTCTGCATCTAATGGTGTCTCCGCGGGATGAACCGGCATCTCTAGATGATTTTTCTGCGCCCGATAAATTAACTTAGTTGCTAAAGGCAATGCTGGTTGTCCAGTTGGAACGCCATCATGAGCAGAGGTGCGGCCTTTTTCTTCTCTTTTGATCCGCTCCCAATTTTCCAAAACATCCCCACTAGAACTGACCGTTTCCCCTGAGAACACATGGGGATGACGGGATATCAACTTGTCAGCAACTGATTTTGCAACATCATCAATATTGAAGGGCTGTGTTTCATGCTCCTGCGCTATCCGAGAGTGGAAGTAAACCTGCAGCAAAAGATCGCCCAGCTCTTCGCGCATATCAACGCGATTGCCACTCTCAACAGATTCAATGAATTCGTAGGACTCCTCTAACAAGTATTTGAGCAGTGATTCATGGGTTTGTTCTGCATCCCATGGACACCCACCAGGCGAACGAAGTTGATTCATTACCTCAGCGAGGCGAATCAGATTTTCGTATGCCATAACTTTTTACTTATCTGTAACCGCGTCGCCCGATGCTTCTGCTGCAACCACAGTAAGCGTGGACTCATCCCACTTTCCATATCTTGGATTAACGGTAACTTTAAGAGCTTTGGCTTTGTCGGTAACCAACTTCTGGATGAAGGTATTGATGGTGGTTTCATCAGCACCGGCCGCAGATTGTTGCTCAGTCAATTTACGCAAAACTAGGTCGCGACGCAAAACATCATCAAGTGAGGTTGAAGGAATTGCAGCGCTAACTAGGACGTTAGGCAGGTTAGCTTCACCGCCAATGTTGGTATAAATCTCAATCTTGTAAGCCTCAATCTCGGAGGCGCTGATTTCAATCTTCTCATCTTTAGCAACATCTTCGATAATGGCATTTGAAATCATGTAAGAAAGTTGAGAGCGGGTCAAAGCCTCGCCATCTTCAAGCTGCATCTGCGTCGTATCGACACCTTCACGCTCTTTGAGGATTAGATCTACTTGTGATTGCAGATCAGAGAGAGCAATCTCTCGGTCACCAACAGTTGCTGCTGAGTCAACCTTTGAACAACCAGTTACCGCTACTAATGCAACCGCCAGAATTACAGCTAGAAATCTCTTCACAAACTCTCACTTTCGTTTGGGGCGCTCAAGCAAAGTCTGCGCTAACTCAAAGGCCCAATCAAGGAGTGAAGTATCTCCTATTTCATCAGCTGCTGACTCCCACGCTGCGCTCTGCGGACGGGCAATCATCACCACCTTTGTCACAGATTTCACAATTGAGCCTGGATAGAGACGATTTATCTTGAGTTCTAAGGATTCGCTGGGCTGTAAGGGAGCGACCTTCACATATCGACCCTGGACCGCAAAATCAGTAATGCCATGCGCTTTAACAAATGTGCGCAGTTTTGCAACCTGCAACAGCGCCTGCGCCTCATGTGGCAGCGAACCAAATCGATCCACTAACTCCTCTTTAATTGCATCAATCTCTGCATCATCTTTGGCATCAGCCAAACGTCGATAGAGGTCAAGTCTCAAGCGATCTGAAGGCACATACTCAGGTGAAAGATGAGCGGTTATAGGTAGCTCTACTTTGCACTCCAGAATTTCTTCTACGCCATCTATAACTCCACGCTTGTACTCATTAACCGCTTCTCCCACCATTCGCATATAAAGATCAAATCCCACATCTGCAATGTGTCCAGATTGCTCGCCACCTAGCAGATTGCCAGCTCCTCTAATCTCCAAATCCTTTAATGCAACCTGCATACCTGCTCCCAGCTCAGTGTTTTTTGCGATAGTAGTTAAACGATCCAGCGCTAACTCAGTTAACGGTTTATCAGCGGGATAAAGGAAGTAGGCATAGGCCCGCTCCCGTCCTCTTCCCACTCTGCCACGCAACTGATGCAATTGAGAAAGTCCAAAAACATCAGAGCGTTCAACAATAAGAGTATTTGCGTTAGCAACATCAATACCATTTTCTACAATCGTGGTTGAAACTAAAACATCAAACTCTCGATTCCAAAAAGCCACTACTACCTGTTCGAGAGCTGCTTCATTCATCTGGCCATGAGCTATTGCTACTCGTGCTTCAGGTACTAACTTTCGTATTCTGGTAGCGACTTCATCAATACTTTCGACACGATTATGAATGTAAAAGACCTGACCATCTCTTAACAACTCTCGGTGAATCGCAGCTGCAACCTGCTTGTCGTCATATGCACCAACATAAGTAAGGACCGGATGGCGCTCCTCTGGAGGGGTAGCGATCGTAGACATCTCTCGAATGCCGGTGATAGCCATCTCTAGGGTCCGCGGAATCGGGGTAGCTGACATTGCCAGAACATCAACACTGGCCCGCAGCTTTTTTAGCTTTTCCTTATGCTCTACTCCAAAACGCTGCTCTTCATCAACGATTATGAGGCCCAGATCCCTAAAGGCAACATCATCAGAAAGCAGGCGATGAGTTCCAATCACGACATCAACCGCGCCAGAGGTTAGGTCTTTTAACGCATCATTTATCTCTTTAGTTGAGTTGAAGCGAGAGAGGGCGGCAACCTTTATCGGAAACCCGGCGTAGCGCTGAGTGAAAGTAGCAAAGTGTTGTTGGGCTAAAAGTGTTGTGGGCACTAATACCGCTACCTGTTTGCCATCTTGCACCGCTTTGAATGCTGCTCTTATTGCAATTTCAGTCTTTCCATAACCCACATCGCCGCAAACAATTCGATCCATTGGATAAGGCTTTTCCATATCAGCCTTTACCTCATTAATTGTCACAAGCTGATCCGGTGTTTCAACATATGCAAAGGAGTCTTCTAGCTCTCGCTGCCAAGTTGTATCTGGAGAGAATGCAAACCCTGGCGAGCTGGTACGTGCTGCATACAAACGGATTAGCTCTCCAGCGATTTCTTTAACCGCCTTCTTCGCCCTTGATTTTGCCTTGATCCATTCACCGCCACCGATGCGACTTACCGCTGGAGTTTCACCGCCAACATATCTAGTTATCTGTTCGAGAGCATCTGTTGGAACATAAATCCGATCCGCTGGTTGTCCTCGTTTGGATGCGGCGTACTCGATAACCAAATACTCACGTGATGCGCCAGCTACAGTTCTTTGAACTAGCTCGATGTATCGCCCAACACCATGATGCTCATGAACTACATAATCCCCGCTCTTTAGCTCTAGTGGATCGATGCTCTTTTTTCGTCGGGATGGCATTCGGGTGGCAGATATCCGGTTATCTCTGGAGCCGGTTATCTCAGCCTCAGTGATAAACAAAATCTTTTCCGTATTATCCTTAAAACCATTTCTAAACGCTGAGCTAATTAAATAGAGGCTACCCCTGACTAACTTGGCATCAATACTCTCTTTAAGCACCGCAGGAATATCCGCCTCCTGGAAGATATCTCGATATCGTTCCTGCAAACCATGTCCCGCAACTGAAACAACGACTAAGAAACCATCTGCCAATTGATTTCTAACATCAGAGATTATTTTTTCCACCTTGTTTCGGTAAGGCTCAATCTCGGAGAACTGTGTGATTTCCGGATCAGATTCAAAGCCAAAGGAGTTAATGCTGTTCCAGGAAATCCCCTTGACCGATGCCAACTCTTTCAAATCATCCAGTTCTACAAAGGCACCTATTTGGAGTTCGGTACGGAGTGGAATTTGGGGGTTAACTGCATCAGATTTACTGGTTAAAGCAATGTTGGACCAGGCAGCAGCCAAAAACTCTTGGTTGGTGCTAATCAAATCCTGTACCCGAGATTTTATTCGCTCCTGCTCTAACAAAATCACTTTAGAGTCATTTGAAAGATACTCCACCAAGGTTTTCATCTTCGGAGTTAGAACCGCAGCTAGTGACTCGATGCCTTCAACATAAATTCCCTCTTCTATCTTTGTGCACATGGCGACTAGCTCTGGATATTGCAACTTCAAATCTGTAGCGCGCGCTTTGACATCATCAGTTATCAAAACCTCTCGGCAGGGAATCAGAGTTATTGGAGTGCTGATAGCCTCAAAACTTCGTTGATCACTTATCTCAAAGTATTTGAGCTCTTCAATCTCATCACCAAAGAACTCAATGCGGACCGGGTGTGGCGAAAGCGGTGGAAACACATCGATGATTCCACCTCTTACCGCAAAATCACCACGACGCTCCACCATATCAACTCGGTTATAAGCTCTTAGGACTAGATTTGAAATCAGAGCTTCAAATTCAAGATGCTCTCCTCTAGATATCTGCAAAAGTGGCAACTCAATTGCAGATGAAACGATTGGTTGCACCAAAGCGCGCGCAGAAGTAACCACTACTTTGGCCCGCTCTATGTTGAGTAAGGCCTGAATTCTTCTTGCGACAGTATCGCTATTGGGACTTAACTTTTCATGAGGCAAAGTTTCCCAAGCGGGAAACTCCATTACCCCATCTATTAACTCCGCCAACTCCTGCGTTAACTCAGTCGCGCGTTGACTGGAATGCGCGACCAGCAGTATTTGATTTTCCTTTGACTGTTCTGCAATCAGAAAAGGAGTTGCCGACGGAATTGCGATCAGATTTGAATTACTTGATTGCAGCAGAGTTTGGGTTGTTTCAGATAGCGAGATGAGAGAACGTAATCTCATAGCTAAAACCTCCTTCACCTGCTCAAATAAACGGCTTAAAGCCCCACCTGAAAAAACCAGGGGGGCTAGCGATCTTGGTTGAATTCTATCGTGTCATTATTAGCCGGTGTCCGAGCTAGATAAATCACAAGATAACGCCTCTTTGCGTAGTGATGTAAGAAGACTAGGCGAACTGCTTGGCCAATCCTTAGCCCGTCAAGATGGTGAAGCGCTCCTGAATTTAGTGGAGCTAGTTAGAAAATCAGTGCGCGAAGGCAATGGCGAGGATTTGCTGCAATCAATTTCAACTGTAGATTCAGCAAAACTAGTTCGTGCCTTTAACGTTTACTTTAACTTGGCAAATGTTGCTGAACAAGTACATCGCTCCAGAGTCTTAGCCGAGGAGCGCAACAATGGCGGTTCTTGGTTATCACGTGCAGTTGATCATATTTTGGAGGCTAAGAAATCTGGTCATGATTTTTCTGATGAACAGTTGCGCAAATGGTTGGAAAATTTCCAGGTTCGTCCAGTATTTACCGCTCATCCAACTGAAGCGGCTCGTAGATCTGTATTGAGCAAACTTTCCACAATTTCAGAGTTGTTAGATCAACCTGAATCCCCCGCCCAAGAAAGAAGATTGGCGGAGGCGGTTGATTTGTTATGGCAGACCGATGAGCTTCGACTTGGCAGACCAGAGCCGCTCGATGAAGCTATCAATGCACTTTATTACCTAGATGATCTATTCCGATTAACTATTCCAGAGGTACTTGATGATTTCGCTCGCGAGTTGAAGCGTCTCGGAATAAAACTGCCACCAACCGCAACACCTTTTACCTTTGGTTCTTGGATTGGCGGTGACCGTGATGGCAATCCAAACATCACCCCAGAGATAACCAAGCAGGCCATTGTTTTGCAGATGGGCCATGCCATACGAGTTACCCTGGAGGCTCTAGATGAACTACGTCAGGCTTTATCAATTTCTACCAAGTTAGCCGGAACCTCTCAACCGCTACTTGATTCTGTAGAACTGGATTTGCAACGTCTGCCTGAGATTGAACCACGATTCAAACGCATTAACGTGGAAGAGCCATACCGATTAAAGGCAACCGCGATTCGACACCGTTTACTTCTTACCCGGGACCGACATACAAAAGGCGCTGTTCATGAGCCTGGTCGTGATTACGCAAATACCCAAGAGTTAATTGATGATTTGATGTTGATGTACAACTCACTGCTAGCCAATAGAGGCGAGTTGATTGCTCAGGGATTGTTGGAGCGCACCATCAGAACCATCGCAGCCTTTGGTTTAACACATGCCACCATGGATGTACGAGAGCACTCTGGAGCTCATCAGCGCGCAATCGCTGCCCTATTCCCCAGCATTGATTATGTTTCTCTTGATTCAAAAGCAAAGTGTGAGTTTCTAACCCAGCAATTGACGGCACAAAATGCCGTCGTCTCATCTCTTGATGAGCAGGATGCTAAGACCTTACGCACCTTTACCGCGGTTAAAGAGCTGCAAGATAACTTTGATCCTTCCGTTGTTGAGACCTACATAGTTTCTATGACAAAAGGACCGGAAGATGTCCTAGCTGCAGCATTGCTCGCTAAACAAGCTGGTTTGATTGATTTAAGTGATTCAGTTGCTCGGGTGGATGTGGCACCGCTATTGGAAACAGTTGCAGAGTTGCGCGCCGCCGGTGAGATTCTCGAAACTCTCTTATCAAATCCGATTTATCGCCAAATTGTTGAACTGCGGGGCAACATACAAGAGGTGATGTTGGGTTACTCTGATTCAAACAAGGATGCCGGCATCGCCACCAGCCAATGGGAGATTCACCAAGCACAAAGAAAACTTCGTGATGTCGCCCGTAAACATGGAATCAAGTTAAGACTTTTCCATGGTCGCGGTGGATCAGTAGGACGTGGCGGTGGACCAACCTATGATGCAATCATCGCTCTGCCTTGGGGAACCCTAGATGGTCAAATAAAGATGACCGAACAGGGAGAGGTAATCTCAGATAAGTATGCGCTGCCATCTTTGGCAAGAGAAAATGTTGAGCTAACCCTGGCCGCTGCTTTGGAAGCGACAGTTCTTAACCGCGCCGCTCGGCAATCCCCCGAAGATTTAACAAAGTGGAACACTGCGATGAGCGCTATTAGTGATGCTTCATTTAAAACCTATCGCGCCTTGGTCGAACATCCAGATTTGCCCGCTTATTTTTATCAATCAACCCCAGTTGAACAATTAGGAAATCTCTTCCTCGGATCACGTCCATCAAGACGCCCTGATGCCAGCGCTGATCTCTCCTCCTTGCGCGCCATTCCATGGGTATTTGGTTGGACACAATCTAGACAGATTGTCCCGGGATGGTTTGGAGTAGGAAGTGGTTTGAAAGCCGCCCGCGAATCTGGACATGAACAAACCATGCAAGCGATGTTGCGTGATTGGCACTTCTTCCGGACCTTCATCAGTAATGTTGAGATGACCTTGGCAAAAACAGATTTAGTAATGGCTCGAAAGTATGTCTCTGCATTGGTTGAACCAGGACTACATCACTTTCTAGACAGTATCGAGCAGGAGTTTGAATTAACCGTTAAAGAGATTTTGTTGCTAACCAAGAAGAGTGAAATTCTGGGTGATCAGGCGATTCTGGCCCGCACTTTGCAGATTCGTGATGCCTATTTGGCGCCTTTACACCTTTTGCAGATCTCGCTCTTAAAGAAGGTGCGTGGCGACAGCTCTGATCCAATGATTACTAGAGCTTTATTGTTGACTATTAATGGCGTTGCTGCCGGATTGCGCAATACTGGCTGATTAAGAGTTAAAGTTTTGTTGAGTTTTTTCTAAACCGAACTGCACTAAAGATTCAACAGCTTGCCCTCCGGTAATCAAAAACTCATCGATGCTCTTTTTCTCCGCGCTGGAAAATGGCTTCAAGACAAAATCAGCTGGATCTTGTTGTCCGGGCGGTCTGCCAATTCCAAGCCTCAGCCGGAAGTAATCCGCTTTACCTAGGGCAGAGGTAATACTTTTCAGCCCATTGTGACCATTGTCCCCACCACCAAATTTCACTCTAATTGCTTGGTATGGAATATCTAACTCATCATGAGCGATGATGATGTGGTCGCCCTTAATTTTGTAAAAATCAGCTAAAGCTTTGGTTGGTCCGCCAGATTCATTCATATAGCAACGCAGAGTTGCTACGACTAAGGATGGGGCTTCGCCTCCAAAACCTAGTTTGAACTCTGCAACATTGGCCCGGGCTTTGTGAGATGAGAACTTAACACCGGCTGTAGCCGCCATTTGAGTGATCACCATGGCGCCAATATTGTGTCGGGTCTTTTCATACTCAGGACCCGGATTTCCCAAGCCAACAATCAACCAACGATTAGTTGATTGATTGTCAGAGTCTTGAGTTTTACGGCCGAACATAGAGAAAGGTTAGCCGTAAGGCGTAAAGAAAAGTGTTAGCTGGACTTTGCTTCAGCAGCACCTTCAGCAGGCGCAGCCGCAGCAGCTTCACCTTCAGCAGCGGCCGCAACAGGTGCAGCTTCATCAGCTGTGGCACGAACTGATAGGTGCACGACAACCATCTTTGGATCGCTCTTAAGAACAACGCCGGCAGGAAGAACCACATCAGCAGCGGTCTTTGACTCACCTGCAGGAAGTCCTTCAATATCAAGATCAAGAGAGGTAGGAATTGCAGTTACATCTGCTTCAACCTCAATAGTGTTGTGAACGTGCTCCAAGATACCTTCTGGATCATGCTTACCATGTGCATGAACTGGGACGTTAACAACTACGCGCTCACCGCGGCGCACGATAATCAAATCAATATGCTCAAGAGTTCCCTTGAGTGGATTTCTAACAATGGACTTAGGCAGAACTAGCTCCTGCTTTTCTCCAAGATCAATGTTTAGCAAAACGTTTGAGGTTTTGATTGCCACTCCAACTTCACGAGCTGGAAGTGAGATGTGGGTTGGCTTCTCGCCATGACCATAAATAACCGCTGGCACACTGCCATCGCGACGGATTCTGCGTGATGCGCCCTTACCGAATTCATTTCGGATCGCGCCCTTGATTGATACCTCAGCCATTGTTAAGCCTTTCGTCGATAACGGGGTTTGCCCCTCGCCTTAAGTGGAGGGAAGGCTACCTAAACCCTGAGTTATCGCCAAATTCGCTTACGGAGAATGAGCAAAACCAACAAAATCACGGCTCCGGCCCCAAAGAGTGGCAGGTAGGTAAATGAGGATCTTTCCCGTTCCGGCAAATCTGGATCAATCGCACCGGCACCACGAGGTAGTTCAATTGTGGCTACAACTCCGGCGTGATCAGATGGAAAACATAGCTCGGTGCCACAACTCCAAACTCCACTTCCATCAGGATAAACATTTCCAATTATTTTGGAGCTAACTGTGGCGTATACATTCTTAGTGAATATGTAATCTAACCGATCGGTAAACCCATATTGGTTTCCAAATTTATAAGCAAACTTCTCACGCTTTTTATCAGGGCCATTTAACAATGCGCTCGCACCCCAAGTGAAGTAACGCGGATTGCTGGCATCTGGTGAAGCATTATCAAACCCCGCCTCAACCATCGTGCTGTAAGCGTTGCACTTTGCCCCACCTGGTGTTGGACAGGTTTCGCTGACAACCGGCTGCTCTCCTGGATTTGGTTCTTTAGTAATTCGTGGATCTCTGGGATCGGCGTTGAAATCACCCAAGATAATTACCGGCATCTTTGCATCTTTAAGATCCGCGACTAACTGTTGAGCCTGAAGCGCCGAGTTAGGAACTTTGTTTTCATCCCAAAGTGATTCCAGGTGGGTAGTTATGACCCGAACTACTGAGTCACGTACCTTGAAATCCGCCCAGGTATATCCTCGATAAATTGTCATCAATACCGGAACAATTGAATAAGTAGCTTCATACTCAGAGTTTCCTACTTGAATGATTTGCTGCTTAACATCATCTCGCACCAAAAGCGCATCTCCGATGGTAAATCCGCAGGCCGCGCTATCTTGTTGAAAAATCGGCTGAAATACCTCTGGGTCATTTACCTTCGTTAAAAATGGAACGGGCGCGATTTTGTAACCCGGGTTAAATGCTTCTTGACCATTTGCCGTTGCCAGTGAGTAACCCACGCCAGTTTGTTTCGTGGCAGCGATGAACTCATCCAGAAAGTTAAATACCTCTACCTGATCTCCAAACAAATCTTTTTTGCAGTACCAGATTGTGGCCTCTTGAACGCCAATAATCTCAGGTCGGTCCTGCACCGCCTCTCGTGCCAACTTGGGGGCACGCAGAGCAAAATTAGTCTGCCTCATTTGATCCCACATAAATTGCGCAGCGGCTGGAAAATTCGGAATCTTCTCTAATGCAACTCCAACATCAGCACCGAGATACAGATTGCGAGACATAACGGTGATGCGGTACGGCTCTTCTCCGTGTGCTGGAATTAAAGGGAGAAAAGTTAACGCACAAAAAAGTGCGAAAAGTTTTTTAAGAGTGGCCATCAAAAAGGCTAGTGACTGACCCATCTTCAAAGACTTCGCGAATCGCTCTAGCCAATAGCGGAGCAATTGAAAGTACTGTGAGATTTGGGAATCGACTCTCTTCTGGAATCGGCAAGGTGTTGGCTACAACTACCTCGCTGACTCTTGAGTTACGAAGTCTGTCTGCTGCTGGACCTGAAAAGACCGCATGTGTTGCAGCAATGATTACCTCTTTTGCTCCAGCTTCATAAAGCGCATCTACCGCTTTGGTGATTGTGCCGGCGGTATCGATCATGTCATCGATAACTACGCAGGTTTGGCCATCAACCTCTCCAACTACGCGACCGGTGACCGCTTCATTGGGAATACGTGGATCGCGGGTCTTATGAATAAATGCAATCTGAGTTCCACCCAAGATATCGCTCCAACGCTCTGCAACCCGAACTCTTCCAGAGTCAGGAGAGACAATAGTTAAGCGAGAACGATCAACTTTAGAGCCAACGTAATTTGCTAGTAATGGAAGGGCAAAAAGATGATCAACTGGGCCATCGAAAAATCCTTGGATTTGCGAGGTGTGAAGATCGACGGTCATCAATCGATCTGCGCCTGCGGTCTTAAATAAATCAGCCATCAATCTTGCAGAGATTGGCTCACGACCACGGTGCTTCTTGTCCTGGCGGGCATAACCATAAAACGGCACAATAACTGTGATTCGCTTCGCAGAGGCACGCTTTAGCGCATCAACCATGATGAGCTGTTCCATAATTTGTTTATTTACTGGAGCGCTGTGGCTTTGAATTACGAAGGCATCACAACCGCGAACGCTCTCTTCAAAACGTACAAATATTTCACCATTGGCAAAGTCATAAGCAGAGGTTGGTGTAATGGGAACACCAAGTTCTGCCGCTACCTCTTCAGCAAGCTCTGGGTATCCACGTCCGGTAAAAATCCGGAGTCGCTTTTCGGAACTGAGACGTAGTTCAGTGCTCATTTCTGCCCTTCTTTTTTCGCTGCTGCCTCTGCGGATTTGGTACCTTTACGTTTCTTCAAAACCCAACCAAGAATATTGCTTTGCTTGGCCCGAGCGATACCAAGCGCGCCAGCTGGAACATCCTCTGTGATTACAGAGCCAGCTGCGGTGTAGGCACCATCACCAATCGTGACCGGTGCTACCAACATAGAGTCGCTACCGATACGCACATGATCGCCAATTACTGTCTTGTGCTTATCGACCCCGTCATAGTTAACAAATACAGTGGCGGCTCCGATATTGGTTTCGCTACCAATACTGGCATCTCCAACATATGAAAGATGCGGCACCTTTGAACCAGTGCCTACCGCTGAGTTCTTTATTTCAACAAATGAACCAACCCGCACCTGATCTGAAAGCACCGTTCCGCTGCGCAAATGGGTATATGGACCAACCTGTGCCGCTTTTCCGATTACAGTCTCCTGGCAATGTGACTCAAATACTTTTGCCTCTGCACCAACCTTTGTATCTATCAAGGTAGTGCGCGGACCAATAACGGCAGATTTACCAATCTTGGTATCTCCCTTAATTGCAGTACCGGGTTCGATATGAACATCAATCTCAATCTCAGCGGTTACATCAATCCAGGTACTCATTTGATCAACAATAGTGACGCCACTTTTCATCAAAGCTTCACAAATCCTGGCATTCATCAAAAATCCGCAGGTAGCCAACTGCTCTCGATCATTCACCCCAAAAACTTCGGTGTAATCAGAGGTCAGGAAAGCCGAAACCAATTTGCCTTCAGATTTAAGTATGGCAATTACATCCGTTAAATACTCTTCCTTTTGCGCATTGTGCGCGGTCAACTTACTCAAGGCCGCGACTAGATCTGGCGCGGAAAAAACATAAACCCCTGAGTTAATCTCAAGGGTCTGCTTTTGTTGCTCTGAAGCATCTTTCTCTTCAACAATTTCAGAGAGATTGTTGTTGGAATCTCTAATGATTCGACCGTAACCTGATGGATCTAACATTTCAGCGGTCAACACAGTGGCGCTAGCACCAGAGGATTGATGCGCAGCGAGTAAATCAAGCAAAGTTTGTCCAGTTAGTAATGGCGTATCTCCGGCGCAAACTAAAACCGTGCCGTTTCCAGAAAAGCCTTGTAAAGCTAATTTTGTGGCGTGGCCTGTGCCGCCGCGCACCTCTTGAAAAACCGTTTTAGCGCTTGGTGAAATCTGAGCCAGGTGATTTGTTACCTCATCTTTTGCAGCACCAACAACTACCCGAATCTCTTTAGCTTCTAAGGGAGAAACAGCATGCAAAACATGTCCGAGTAATGAGCGACCTGCGATTTCATGAAGGACTTTGGCCCGGGAAGATTTCATCCGAGTGCCCTCGCCAGCTGCGAGAACGATGGCAAGATCCAGTTTGCTCAACTTCCCGCCTTTCATGCTCGTCAGCCGCAGTCTAGTTAAGTGGCTCCTCCACCAGGTATCGATCCTGGACCCTGGGCTTCAAAGGCCCATGTGCTAGCCACTACACAATGGAGGAACCTGAATTCTATTGGGTCAGGCTCCCTGCTACTAACCGCGGCAGATGGAGGTTACGCGCTTTCAATCACCCTAGCGCCGGGGACTGGACCTGCTGCCCGAACCACATTTCCAACAACGCCACTTGAGGTCAAAGCCACCACTAAATCAAGAGCGTGATCCTCATTCTCTGCCAAAAATGCAACGGTAGGGCCAGAGCCAGATACCAATCCACCCAAAGCTCCGTAATCCATACCAACATCAAGTATTAAACGTAGCGCTGGTTTCAATGAACAAGCTGCTGGTTGTAGATCATTTGATAAAGCTTTTCCTAAAGCCACAGCATCGCCGGCACTTAACGCCTGCATTAATGAGTCGCTGATGTGTGGTGGTGCAACCTGCAAACCTTCACGCAAGCGATCACACTCTTGGTAAACAGCGGGGGTTGATAATCCAGAGCTGGAAAGTGCCAACACCCAGTTGTAATTTCCGCGGGACAACACCGGCGTTATTTGATCACCACGTCCAGTTCCAATAGCTGTGCCACCCGAGATCGTAAAGGGAATATCAGCACCAAGCTCAGAACCAATTTTCTCCATCTCGCTTCGACTCAATCCCAAACCAAACAAGGCATCAATTCCAACAATGGTAGCTCCGGCATCTGCACTGCCGCCTGCCATACCACCTGCGATTGGAATCTCCTTAGTCAAGGTGATTGCTAATCCATCAGTAATCTCAAACTTTCTACACATTAAATCTGCAGCCTTAAAAGCCAAGTTGTTTTTGTCAAGTGGAAGTAGCTCACTTACCTTCCCTGAAGCGGTAAGTGATATTCCAGGATTGTCGGAAAAAGAAATACGAACATCATCAAAAAGTGAAACCGCTTGGAAAACAGTAGCGACTGGGTGATATCCATCTGCCTGAAGTGGGCCGACCGAGAGTTGTAGATTGATCTTTCCGGGGGCACGCGTCACCACGTATGAGGGCATGTGGCGAGCGTATTACTTTGTTCTCTTTAACGCCTATCTAACTGCTTTGCGATAGCGGCAAATCTCTCAACCGAGAGGGATTCTCCGCGAGTGGTGGGCTCCACTCCCGCCGACAATAAAGCGGTTTCCGCCGCCGCTGAACCACCATAAATGTCAGCGTAAATCGCCCTCAACATTTTGCGACGCTGGCCAAAAGCTCTATCAATCAGCTCAAAGGTGCGGCGCCGCAAACTCTCATCCCCTAACGGCGCATGTCTTACAAACTTCACAAGAGAGGAATCAACATTCGGCACCGGCCAAAACACAGAGCGCGAAACTGAATCAGCCAAAATCATGTCGCTCCACCATGCCGCCTTTGCACTTGGCACACCGTAGGTCTTGCTTCCAGGTTTTGCAGCTAAACGTTCAGCTACCTCGGTTTGCACCATAACAACTCCTGAAGTTATTGATGGAAACCTTTCAAGAAAGTTAAGTAGCACCGGAACTGAAACGTTGTAAGGCAAATTTGCCACTAACTTTGTGGGATTGTCTGGGATATCAAAAACCTGCAACGCATCTTGATTCATTATCTGCAGATTGCCATCCGGAACGCCATGCTCCTTAGCAGTAATGGGAAGTTGTTTTGCTAGTCGCTCATCAATCTCAATCGCTGTTACCTTATTAGTTGCTTGCAAAAGCGCTAATGTTAAAGAACCTAAGCCCGGGCCAATTTCTACTACATGATCACCCTGACTAATTACCGCCAGGCGCACAATCTTCTGACAGGTATTGGCATCAATAACAAAGTTTTGTCCTAGTGATTTAGCTGGATGAACATCTAATTGTTCAGCCAAAGCACGAATCTCCGCTGCACCCAATAAGGAGATACTCATGATTTGAATGACCCGAAGATTCGTTCCGCGTTAGCACTTATTGCGTTAGCTAAATCAGTTAATGGCTCATCTCGCTCAGCTGCGATAAAACGTAGAATGTTGGGGATTTGTGCTGGAGTGTTTAAAGCTCCGCGATGTGGTGCTGGAGCCAAAAATGGTGAGTCGGTCTCTACTAGCAACTGATCTAATGGCACCAGCTTTACCGCTTCCCGTAATTGCGGCGCATTTTTAAAGGTAACGGTGCCGGCGAAGGAGAGTATGTACCCCTTATCAATGCACTCTCGGGCCATTAACGCATCACCTGAAAAGCAATGGAAAACCGTTTGATTTGGAGCTCCGACCTCATCCAAAGTGTCTAGAACCGCGCGATGAGCATCACGATCATGAATCACCAAAGCTTTGTTGTGCCGCTTGGCCATTTCAATATGTCTTTTAAAAGAGTAGCGCTGTTTGTCCTGCAGCTCAGGCTCGGTGCGAAAGAAATCTAAACCAGTTTCACCAATCGCTCTTACTCTGGGATGTGAAGCAAGCTGATCAATAACCGCCAAATCTCCTTCTAGATCTTCAACTACGGGTGCTTCGTTGGGATGCAGAGCAACCGCAGCCAAAACCTGGTCATTCCAAATCTCAGCTAGTTGAACACACCACTTTGATTGTTCAGCTGAATAACCGACCTGGACTATGCGGTCGATTCCAACCGAGGCTGCTTCCTGCAAAACTCTCTTTATTTCAGGGTGATCAGGTTCGGTGTTAGTGACAATCTCTAAATGAGCATGGGAATCAACACAATTGACCGGAAGTGGTTCGGGTAGTGGAGCCGGCTGTCTATCTAAATCTCGGTTGTGACGATCAGCCATTTAGATAAATTAACTTTCTAGATCTGCTAGACGAGGGAAGAGAATCTCGCCCTTGGTGATTTTTGCACCAGCTGGAAGTTGTCCCCACTTGGCAACCTCAGAAATCTTTTGAGCTCCGATTGCTCCCAAACTTTGTGCAGCACCTAGAGAATCCCAAAGCTTCTGGGTAGAAATTGGCATTATCGGATGCAGCAAAACCGCCAGAGCTCGAAGTGCCTCTGCGGTGTTGTAAAGAATTTCATCTAACTCGGCTTTGCGGCTTTCATCCTTAGCTACAGCCCACGGCTCTTTCGCTGTGACATAACCATTTACCTGTTTGCAGAACTCCATAATCTGATTGATTCCACCTTGGAAATCCAAAGCGCAGATTGCCTGGTCAGCTGCGTCTACGGTCTTCTGTAAAGCAGCTGCAAGTTCATCGTCTTTAGCCACCGCGGGCAAGGTTCCAGAACAATACTTTTCCACCATGGCAGCTAAGCGAGAAGCAAGATTTCCAAAGTCATTGGCGAGTTCTGAGGTATATCGCGCCGCCATATCCTCCCAAGAGAATGAGCCATCACTGCCAAATGGAATAGCGCGCATAAAGTAATAACGAAACGCATCCACACCGAAATGCTTGGTGATATCAGATGGTGCAATGCCAGTTAACTTACTCTTACTCATTTTTTCTCCACCAACCAACAACCAGCCGTGGGCGAAAACCTTCTTTGGTACTGGAAGCTCGGCGGCCATCAACATCGCAGGCCAAATCACAGCATGGAAGCGCAAAATATCTTTTCCTACTAGGTGAACATCGGCCGGCCAAGTCTTAGCAAAAAACTTGCCGCCATCAGAATCCGCTGGGTCAGTTAATCCAACCGCGGTGGCGTAATTCAACAACGCATCAAACCAAACATAAACTACCTGCTTGGTATCCCAAGGAACTGGAATACCCCAATTAAATGTCGAGCGAGAGATGGAAAGATCAGATACGCCACCTTCTAAAAATGAAACAACTTCATTTCTAGCACTAGCTGGCTCGCACGCCTCTGGATTATTTTTGTAATGCTCTAGCAAGGGCTGAACAAAAGCAGAGAGTTTAAAAAACCAGTTGGTTTCACTAAGCATCTCTACAGGCTTGGAGTGAATTTTGCACTTTCCTTCATCAAGATCACCAGGAAGTTTGAACTCTTCACAACCTACACAGTAAGGACCTTCATATTTACCTTCGTAGATAAAACCTTTTTCCATTAAGCCTTGCAAAAACTTTTGCACCCGTTCCATGTGCCGTGGTTCGGTAGTGCGAATAAAGTCATCGTTGGCAATCTCAAGATGCTGCCAAACTGGTTTCCAAGCCTCTTCAACTAATCGGTCACACCATTGCTGCGGCGGGGTGTTATTGGCCTCAGCGGTACGCATAACTTTTTGGCCATGCTCATCGGTACCGGTTAAAAACCAAACCGACTCACCTTTTTGGCGGTGCCAGCGGGTTAGCAAATCTCCGGCAACAGTCGTATAGGCATGACCAATATGGGGCGCATCATTTACATAGTAAATGGGCGTGGTCAGATAGAAGGATTTGCCGGACATGGTGAGAAGTCTATCTATTTATCTAGCACCATGATGTCAAAGACTTTGCGCTTGGGCAGGTGCAGCTCTTTGGCCACTATGGAAATTGCTTCTTTGCGGGTAATCCCAGAAGCTTCATAATGCTTAACTAATTCAGCGATCTCGATATCAGATTTCTCCGTAGCATCAGGAACATATCCAGCAATTACGATTGTGAACTCTCCCAACATCTCTTTGCTGGTACTCCACTCGAAAAGTTCCTGCGCTGTTCCTCTTACTGTTTCCTCATAAGTTTTGGTAATTTCTCTACAGATTGCCATTTGTCGATTACCACCAAACTCATCTTTGATTGCTGCAATGGTTTCAGAGATGCGATGTGGTGCTTCAAACAAAACCAAAGTGCGGGTTTCATTTGCTCGCTGTGCAAACCATTCCTGTCTTGCGCCACTGGTGCGCGGTGGAAATCCATCAAAGGCAAAACTATCTGTGGGCAAACCCGACAGAGCTAAAGCTGCCAATACCGCACTTGGTCCTGGGATGACGGTTAATTTGAAATTGTTATCAATCGCCATGCGAGCCGCACGGAACCCTGGATCACTTACTGAAGGCATTCCGGCATCTGTTACCAACAAAACTCTTTTGTCATTGCGAAGTGCGTCGGCAATCTCCTCTAACCTTTCGCTCTCATTTCCCTCAAAAAAGGAGATTACCTGGGCCCGACAATTTAGATTTAAATCTTTGCAAAGTCGCAAAAAGCGACGAGAGTCTTCGGCGGCAACTAAATCAGCGCTCTCAATAGCAAACTTCAAACGCTCGGAGGCATCACCAACATTTCCCAGCGGCACTGCAGCTAAAACCAACTCGCTCACACCACCATTATGGTGGGAATTTGTTGATGGGTATCCTTATGCATCATGAAGCGGCCTCATTTCCTTGCGCTACTTTCTATTTTGCTATTTAGCGCCTTGACCAGATTTATAAATCTAGGCCGGCCAGCTGAATTGGTTTTTGATGAGGTTTATTACGTTGATGGGGCAAAGGATTACCTAGCCCATGGGGTTGAACTTGATAAAGGCGCAGCAGAGTTCATCGTGCATCCACCCGTCGGAAAATGGGCAATCGCACTTGGAATAAAGGTATTTGGGGACAATCCTTTTGGTTGGCGGTTTACGGCAGCTCTGATTGGAACCGTATCGATACTGCTGGTTTATTTGATCGCAAAACAGCTGTTCAAATCTGAGTTTATTAGCGTGGTTGCAGCGGCATTAATGGCGCTAGATGGGTTGCATCTAGTTATGTCCCGGACCGCATTACTCGATATCTTTTTATCATTTTTCATCCTGCTCGCCTTTTACCTTTTAATCAAAGAGAAACTGTGGTGGGCTGGAGTTGTATTTGGTCTAGCGCTCGGAACTAAGTGGAGTGCGATTTATGTTCTAGCGGCCGTGGGCATTTATTTGCTATTTGCAAGTCGTCGCTATTTGTTAACTCCAATTCAATTTGGCGTGCTTCCTTTGATGGTCTACATAGCTAGCTGGTTTGGCTGGTTCTTAAGCGCTGATGGATGGAGTCGTAACTCCAAAAGCAACCCGCTAGCATCTTTGATTAACTATCACAGAGAGATTTTGAACTTTCATACCGGTTTAACAACTGATCACTCTTATCAAGCCAGTGCATGGAACTGGTTGGTTCTTGGTAGACCTACCTCATTTTTCTATGATGATCCAAAGAGTTGTGGTGCCGACAGTTGTTCGCAGGAGGTGCTAGCAATCGGTACGCCTATTTTGTGGTGGGCTGGATTGGTTGCAATTTTCGTAGCAATTGGTTACTTCATTTATCGGCGAGAGACAAGTAATGGTCTGATTCTGCTCTTTTTGTTATCTAGCTATCTTCCTTGGCTGGCCTTCCCAGAGCGCACTACCTTTTTCTTTTACGCCATCGCCTTCCAGCCATTCCTAATTCTCTGTATCGGTTTTGTACTAACTAAGTTCTTAGAAAATGAAGTTACCCGCAAAGTTCGCCAGCAGTACACATTGGCCGGGGTTTCTCTCGTAGCCTTATTTTTTGCTTACTTTTTCCCGCTATTTGTTGGGCAGGTAATCACATACTCAGATTGGTATGCGCGGATGTGGTTTAGCAGCTGGATCTAATTACTGACCAGCAGCTCGGTATTGCCGCAGATGCTCTTCCATCGCATCTGCCTGTTCCTGATCAAAGATTTGGTTTGATTTCGGAGCCATTGCTTCCCGCATAGCTTTCTCTTGAGCCTCACTCCAAGCGCCAGGAACCGTTAAATCAATGGTGCGACGTTGTGGTGCAGCCTTGGCAGCATTTACATAACTTGGTGCCGGCACCGCAGTTGGCTCCCATGTTTCGCGGGACTTCTCAGCGCTGCCCTTTGGCAAGATCACAATGCTCTGTACCTCTTGTGAGTAGGTGGCTACTCGTTCTGATAACGGAGTCCACTGTTCTTCAGAGATATTTAGTGTGGTCTGAACTCTTTTTGCTCGAGCAATTAACTCTGAATATCTTCCAGTGGTTGGCTTGCTAATGCTCTGCTGATGCACTTGAGCGCGCTTTAACTCCTCTTGCATGGAAAACATCTGATGTCTGGCATGAACCACATACAGTACAAATGCAGAAACTGGAAGTGCAATGGCGGAAATTGAGACTAGACCAAAGAGAGCAAAGGCTGTTACCAAAATTGTTAAGCCGCTGATGCCAGCAAAGGTTAATCTGCGATTAGCAATCTGTTGCTCCCGTTTTTCCAACAAAGCTTCATAATCCGGTGCAGCATTACCTGAGGTAACACCAACAACCTTCATAGTTTTTTCAAATTTTTCTACCGTGCGACCGGAAACTTCTTCATGGGTGGAGATCCAACGGGGCAGGAAATAAGCAATCCACATCCCTACGATGATTAAATAAATAAAACCAGATCCCACGAGTGATAACCCTAAAGGCAGGATTCGGACTTTTAGGGTATTTCCCCCCTAATTCCAGCAAAAAATTTTCTGTTATTTACAGCCGTGGATTTTCTTTTACATAACAAAGATGGTCTCTCCAAGCACCATCAATATGTAGATATCGGGGACGTAAACCTTCAAAAACATACCCTGACTTTTCCGCAACCCGTTTTGATGCGATGTTCTCAGGTCTTAGATTAATTTCGATTCTATGTAAACCAAGTTCCTCAATCCCATACTTGGTTAGCTCCCGGACCGCTCGTGTTGTGAGCCCTTTGTTAGCGAATTTCTGGTCAATCCAATAACCAATGTGCCCGCCTCGGTAGGCACCGTACGAGATTCCGCCCAGAGTTATCTGTCCAATTAACTCTTTATCAAACCAAATCGCTAGTGAGATTGACCGGCCCGCGCGACCCTCTCTGTTATGAATCTGCACCATCTCTATATAGGTGGGTAGGTTTTTGTTCTCTTCTGCAATTGGTGAGGTGGCCTCCCATGGCGATAGCCACTCCCGATTTCTTCTTCTCGTGCTTAACCAAGAGCTGCGATCGCGAATCCGCAATGGGCGCAAGGTGAGCTCCCCATCATTAAGAATCAAGGGCCAGTGGTTTCTAGAAACTCGTGCCATAGAGATTGCTTAGTTAAAGCGCCGTTCCAGAAGCAATACCTCAACCTCGGCACCACTACTTAACGCTGACACCGAATCTGGAACTACTATCAATCCGGTCGCATCGGAGAGCGTTACGAGATCCTCTTGGTTGTCCAGAGCAGAAACCGATCTCATGCCACTACCTTCATCAGATAAGACCGCACGCACAAACGAGGTTTTGCCCATCTCGCCCACTACATCATTTTTTAATTTTGCTTTGATCACCGGGCGATGAATGTCATACAACCCCAACATGCTGCGAATCATCGGGCGGACAAAAAGTTCGGTAGATATGTAGGCATAAATTGGATCACCTGGCAGAACTACCACCGGCGTGCGGTCAGGACCAATACTTCCAAAGGCATGTTTGCCGGTTCCTTTGATGAGCGGGGTGAGCTCTCGAACCTGACCAAGTTGTTGCAAGACCGAGTAAATCAATGCAAAAGAATCATCATGGCTCTCTCCGCAGATCACAACTAGATCAGCACGCACTAATTGATCTTCGACAACATCTTTTAACTGTTCCGCTGTTTCAGGAATCGTGTGCACTCGATAACCCACCGCCCCTGCTTCCTTAACTGCGGTGGTCAGAAGCCAGGAGTTGGTTTCATACTCATCTTCCCTATCTCGCAACGGGGATCCTGGTTCAACTAAATCTGCGCCGGCTGAGATAACAACTACTCGCGGCTGTGGTCGGGTCGGCAGATGATCTAGACCTGCAGAGGCCGCTAATCCAATTTGAGTTGAGCGAATTCTGGAGCCGGATTTCATAAGGGTTCTGTTATTTGCAGTTACATCAACCGCCAAAGTGGCGCCATGTGCATCCATCAATGGCATATCAAATGCCGCAAGAGGTTTTGCCAGCGCCAACAATTCATTGGCGAACTCTGAGAGTTTTATCGTTTCGCTCACGCCGCCACCTTACTTTGAACCTACGCTATTCCCGTGGATATCACCGCTAAAAAAGAGGTTAAACGCATCAAAGCTGAGATGCGAAAAAGGTTTCGTGCCGAAAGAGAGTTTTTAGTGGTGGAAAGTGACTGGCAACATCTTTTGGCCACCCAAGAAATTTCTCAGGCACAGGTGGTTGCCACTTATGTTTCTTATGGTTTTGAGCCAGATACCAAAGTACTTAATCAAGAGTTGCAGCGGCTTGGCAAGACCGTACTAACTCCACATATGTTGGAGGATAAGGATTTGGAGTGGCATACCAGTGATGGCACGGTTTTCAACGGAGAGATTGATGTTGTAATCATGCCTGCGCTGCACATTGATAGAAATGGAAATCGTTTAGGACAAGGTGGCGGATCGTATGACCGCGCTTTAGCTCGAACAAAGGCTTGGCGGGTGGCTTTGGTCTATCCCGGTGAGCTATCTAGTGAAGAGGTTCCTCATGAACCACACGATCAAAAGGTAAATGCTGCAGCTACTGCAGAGATACTGGTTCGATTTACAGCACAGAGTTGAGGTTGCGAGCCATTACCAATCTTTGGATCTGATTGGTACCTTCGTAAATTTGAGTTAACTTGGCATCACGCATCATTCGCTCAACCGGATAATCACTCACATAGCCATAGCCACCTAGCACCTGAACCGCGTCAGTAGTTACCTTCATAGCGACATCGGTTGCATAGCATTTGGAGGCGGCTGAAAAGAAGGTTAAGTCATCGGTCAGAGACTCACTCTTGCTGGCTGCGGCGTAAGTTAATTGACGGGCCGCTGCGATCTCCATAGCCATATCTGCCAACATAAATTGAACCGCTTGGAAATCAAAGATTGACTTACCAAACTGTTTTCTCTCATGAGCATATTTAGTGGCAACTTCAAAAGCACCTTGTGCAATTCCCAATGCCTGAGCTGCGATGGTGATTCTGGTGTGATCCAATGTTTTCATCGCTAATCCAAAACCGGCACCAACTTCACTGATACAACGATCATCACCCAGCTCTACATTGTCGAAGTAAACCTCTCGAGTTGGAGATCCCTTAAAGCCCATCTTCTTTTCGTGAGCGCCAAATGAAACACCAGGATCACTCTTTTCAACTACAAAGGCGGTAATTCCTTTTGATCCTTTTTCTGGATCAGTAGATGCCAATACTGTGTAGTACTCAGAGAATCCGGCATGTGAAATCCACTTTTTGCTGCCATTTAATACCCAACCATCACCTTTGCGAACCGCGCGGGTCTTCATCCCGGCGGCATCTGAACCTGCCTCTGACTCTGAGAGGCAGTAAGAAAAACCTTTTCCTTGCGCCAAAGGTGTAAGCCATCTCTTCTTCTGCTCTTCATTTCCACCAAGCATTAATGGAACTGATCCCAACTTATTTACTGCAGGAATCAAAGAGGAAGAAGCACAAACTCTCGCGACCTCTTCAATAATGATGACCACGCCAAGTGCATCAGCACCCTCGCCACCATACTGAGTTGGCACATGCGCAGCCGCTAATCCAGCAGCTTGCAGGGCATCAAATGCTTCTTGTGGAAACCGAGCCTGCGCATCAACATCATGAGCAAATGGTTGAATCTTTTTGTCAGCTAGAGATCTAACGCTATCTCTTAGCGCTTGGTACTCATCAGGCAATGAAAAGAGCGTTTCCATGCCGGCAATACTACTTTGGATTCTCTTTCTCATCTCGGGCAGCCAGTTGCTCGAGATAGGCGTTGTACTCCGCTAAATCAACCTTGGAACGCCGGTCAGCACGCTTTGCCTCCCGGGCATCGCTGCGCATCCACTGAATGAATGTGGCAATTAGGGCCACCACAATTGGAATCTCTCCCATTGCCCAACCAATTGCAGCGCCGGATTTCTGATCACTCAACAAATCAGTTGCCCAGGGTCGCTCTAGTAATTGGTAATACCCACCATCAATCAAGTTGTTTGCCGACATCAAAGCTACAGAGAAAAAGGCGTGAATACTCATGGCCGCAAGCAACATAACCATGCGCACCAAGTGATGAACCTTCCTTGGGTTTGGATCGATTCCTACAATTACATGGAAGAACAGAAGACCTGCGGCGATGAAATGTAGATCCATAATCATGTGGCCGAAATGTCCACTCATTAATTCACCAAAAAGTGGCGTGAAATAAAGTGCAAACAAGGATCCATCAAAAATTGCTAAGGCAACGATGGGATGGGTCCAAATTCCAGTAGCTCTAGAACCTAAAGCGGCGAGCAACGCCCCGCGTAGCCCGCGCTCACCTTTCTCTCTTCCAATCGGAAGGGTGCGTAAAGCTAAAGTAATTGGTGCACTAAGAACAATTGCGATTGGAGCAATCATGCTCAGAATCATGTGAGCGATCATGTGATACTGAAATGAGAAATGTGCATACAAACCAACACCACCGCTAGTGGCGTAGTCAAGTAGTGAGATTCCGATAGCAAAAGAGATAGTTCTACCTACTGGCCATTTATCGCCACGTCGGGCTAATGCAACAACGCCACGGATATATAGCGCAGTAGCAAATATTAAGAGACCCAATATCAACCCCTTGGCTTCATACTCAAAAAGGACTCTTGAAAGGGTTGGGGCTTCAGGCATTGGCATTCCGACCAGCTCACGTACCTTGTCGAACTCGACAGCTCCAGTCTCTTCAGGAGTAAAGCGGTTTAGCACCGCACCAATCCCCAAAATCAGAGATATCAGGGTCAATTCCAGCGGCAATAATCGAGATACTGAAATCTTTCTTCTCATCTGATTGGCAACAAGCAAAACTACAACTGTCAAAACAATCTTGGTTGCAACCAATGCGCCATATGAGGTGAACCAATCTTGAGACAGTCGCAATCTAGTCCAAGCATTTGTAACGCCACTGCCTACTACTGCAATTGATGACCACAACGCGATAGTTGAGACTCTCTTGAAGGCTAGCTCCTTGTCACTTTGCGTCATGAGCTGCAATGCAAAAACTGATCCCAACCAAAATGACAGCGCCAAAACATGGATTACCAGAGAACCAATCGCCAATCCATGACTTCCCTGTGAACTCGAGTGACTCTGGAAAATCGGGGCAAGCGATCCGCTTAGCGCCAAAACTAATAACCAGAAAGCGCCTCCATTTTTACGGACTCTCTTGGACAAAATAAAGACAAAGATTGCAACAATAACTTGATAAGCCAACAACTTGCCTAGAGTCACTTGAGTGACAAAGGAGCGCAAAATATTGCCGCTCAATACATCTGCGAAGTTGCTCTCAAAAATGTTAGCTAATGTTGATATCAAATTTCCAAATGCAGCGAGTATCCATAATCCAGAAAACAAAAATAGGAATCGTTGAGTCTTCTCTGCTGATTTTTGCAAAAACCCATCTCGTTCTGGCAACAGGAAAGCCAGAGAGATTAAACAGCCGGCTACCAACACAGATAGCGCTGTGTTAGCTACATCGAAAATCACGACCGGCCCCGTTCTAGTTAGCCCGCCTCAATTAGCGCGGCCCGTTACTCATCCCTTAGATTACGCCCGTGCCTACCTATCAATACCAATGTAACGCCTGTGAGCATGCCTTCGAGGTAGTGCAATCCTTCACAGATGCGCCTATTTCGGTATGTCCAGAATGCGGCAAGGATGTGCGCAAGATTTACTCAAATGTTGGAATTGTCTTTAAAGGATCTGGCTTTTATAAAACCGATTCTGCAAGTAGCAAGAGTGAGAGCAAGAGCTCTTCTAGCGACTAACCGCCGTGATGTGGGGGCTTATCCCCTTTGATTTCATCATCGCGAACATTGTCTGGTTCAACATCGATTTCATCAGATGTTATGTTCGGCAAAAACTCGCTCATTTCATCCCTAACGATCTTTGAACACCCTTTATCACGATAGGGAATGACTCTTTTGGCATCAAACCTTCAATTACAAGAGAGCTCGCACCGTGCACCGCTGACCAAACCAATACCTCACCGCCGACTCGATTGGCAGAAGTTATCAATCCTGCTTGAACCAAATCATCCAATCCTTTTTCCAGCAACTGCCAGGCCTTACTGTCATTATGGCTATCAGGTAGTTCACAGAAGCCTCCAAAAATCAGTCGATAGAGATTTGGCTCTGATAGTGCCCATTTAAAGTAAGCATCGCCCATAGCTTCAAATCGTTCTCGCGCACCCTTAGCGCCAGTGCTTCGTACCTTTGAAATAGCTAACTCTTGCTTTTCACCCAACTGATCAAACAAAAATTCTCCAACAGCGGAAACTAGAGAATCTTTATCCTGAAAATAGTGATAGGCAGCACTTGGGCTCACTCCAACTTCGGCAGATACAGCGCGAAGAGAAAGGTGATCAGCTCCATATTTACGAACCAATGAAATGGCGGCTTTAACGAGCGCCGTCTCCAAATCTCCATGATGATAGGAGCTCTTGAGGAGTGCCTTTTGCGCCATATGAGAATAATGCTCTAGAACTTGACATTGTTCAAATTGGCGCGCATAATCTGAACACTGTATAGATATTTGAAGGGGTAACAATGTTTGAAAGTCTGGGCCATTTCGTTGCGCAACGAAAAAAAGCGGTTCTCTCCGTATTTGTCTTGGTAACTATCTTGGCCGGCGCCATTGGCTCCCAGGTATTTAGCCGCTTTGATTCAGGCGGCTACTCAGATCCCGGCAGCGATTCAGTAAAGGTTTGGGAGTACCTAGAGGACACCTTCAAAGTCAAGGATCCAGCGGTCGTTCTCGTGGTTGATGCAAAAGAAAAGTCAGTTGATGACCCAGCGGTTGTGGCTCAAGCCCAACAAATCGAATCTGAAGTAAGAAATGAATCCAGCGTAGAAAGCGTAATTTCATACTGGTCAGCTGGTGGAGCGCCATCTCTGAAGAGCAAAGATGGAACATCAGCCTTCATATTTGTTTATTTGAAATCTACCGACTTCACTGAAATTGATAAAGCCGGTGGATATTTCCAAGATAAATACGATGGCCCAAAGGGCGATGTTGAGATCTTTGCATCGGGTGGCGCAGTTTTTGCAAACGCTATCAATGGAAGAATCCAAGATGATTTAAAGTTATCTGAGGCTATTTCAATTCCACTTACCTTCCTACTTCTAATCTTGGTATTTGGTGCGATGGCAGCATCAGCCATGCCACTCGTTGTTGGCATCACCGCAATACTTGGTACCTTTTTTGCCCTTTACTTATTGACCTTTGTAACTGATGTAAGTGTTTTTGCTCTGAACTTAACAACAGGATTAGGCCTTGGTTTAGGAATTGACTACGCCTTATTGGTGGTAAATCGTTTCCGAGAAGAGCTCCAAAAAGGACTTTCCAATGAGGACGCGATTGTTAATACCTTGCGCACCGCAGGAAAAACCGTTTTCTACTCGGGATTGACCGTAGTTCTTACCTTGATTTCACTGACCTTCTTTCCACAAAACTTCTTGAAATCAATGGGATACGCAGGCGCAGTTGTAGTTGCACTTGCGGTTGTTGGCGCCTTAATCCCACTACCTGCCATTCTTGCTTTAATCGGTAAGAAGGTTGATAAAGGAGTGGTTCGCAAAGGTGGCATCAAACCAAAAGAGGATGGCAGATGGTCTCAGCTCGCTCGCTTTGTTATGAAGCGACCTATAACCGTTGTTACAGCTTCATCATTGGTGCTCTTCTTGCTAATTGCCCCAATTGCAAACATTAAATTCAGTCAGGTCGACAGTTCGGTTTTGCCAAAGGATGATCGGGCCTACATCGCATCTGACTTTATTGCTACCGAATTTCCGGGGCAGGAAAGCAATCCAATAGAGATTGTTTTCCCAACCGGCGCCAATCAAACCGCAGAGATCTCTGCTTATTCACAAAGTTTGTCGCAAGTACCTGGAGTTATCCGAGTTGGAACCCCGGAAACCGTTGGCGAGAGTGTGCGTCTAGTTGCGATCCACTCAATGCCTCCAAGAACTCCAGAGGCTGAAGATTTGATTCACAAGATAAGAGATCTTGAAGCTCCAAGCGGAACCCTAGTCGGCGGTGTTGCTGCCGATTATGCGGATACCCAAGGTGCAATCGCTGAAACTCTTCCTTTGGTAGCGGGATGGATTATCGTCACAGTCTTACTACTGCTTTTCTTGTTCACCGGTTCGATTCTTTTGCCAATCAAGGCCATTATTTTGAACGTCGCATCCTTGGCAGCGACGATGGGAGTGCTGACCTGGATCTTTATTGATGGAAACTTCACCTTCTTGGTTGGAGATTTCATAAACACCGGCACCTTGGATACCAGCACAATAGTGATAGTCGCAGTTGTTGCTTTTGGTTTATCCATGGATTACGAAGTATTCCTGCTCTCGCGAATTAAAGAGGAGCATGATGCTGGTAAATCAAATGTTGAATCAGTGGCTTACGGGCTTCAAAAATCAGCCCGCATCATTACCGCGGCTGCATTTATTCTGGCTGTGGTCTTTGCCGCTTTCATTATCAGCGGCGTTACCTCAATCAAGATGATGGGCTTTGGCGTTGCCTTTGCGATTCTGCTTGATGCGACTTTGATTCGCGCCTTCTTGGTTCCCGCCCTCATGCGTTTGTTCGGGGAATGGAACTGGTGGGCCCCTCGTGCGTTAAAGCGTTTCCAAATTAATCACTAACCCTTAGCTCAAGAAGTTAGACTGCAGCGGTGGATTTAATCGCATCGCTGCAGTGTGTAGATAAACCCGGCATCGTCCATGCCATGACCAGCTCTGTTTTGGCCGCTGGTGGCAATATCATCGAAAATCAACAGTTCACAGATCCAGTAACAAATACCTTTGTAATGCGCACCCGTTTTGAAACCAACTCCACTCTGGCACAAGCACAAAAGGTTTTGGGTGAAGGTCTCTCTCAGTTTGAACCCCGCTTATCAATTCGAGACAACTCAGTACCTAAACGGGCACTAGTTATGGTCACTAAGGAAAGCCATTGCTTAAGAGATTTGCTTTATTTGTTTGAACTTGGCGAACTTCCGATTGAGATTCCATTAGTCGTAAGTAATCGCGAGGATTTAAAGAGCTTAGTCGAATCTCACAACACAAGATTTGTTCACATTCCAGTATCTGAAAGCACCAAAACGGAAGCTGAAGCGGATTTAAACAAGTTGATTAAATCTGAAGCTATTGATTTTGTTGTACTAGCAAGATATATGCAGATTCTCTCCGCAGAGTTTTGCCAACAAAACGCTAACCAGATAATCAATATTCATCACTCTTTCCTACCTGGCTTTAAAGGTGCAAAGCCCTATCACCAAGCACACGCCAAAGGAGTAAAGATCATCGGAGCAACCGCTCACTTTGTTACCTCTGACTTAGATGAAGGCCCAATCATCGAACAAGATGTTGCTCATGTAACTCATGCCTCGACCCCCGAGCAGTTAATTGCAATTGGTCGCGATATCGAAAGAAGAGTTTTGGCTAAAGCGGTACGTCTGTACGCCGAAGATAAAATCTTTATCGTCGGAAATCGAACCGTGGTTTTCAACTAGTTTGTGTTTGGTAGCTTGAGAACGAGATAGGCTGATTTCTATGTCCAACCGGGAGTTAGGTCGCAAGCCAAACCGACAAGTTATGGATAAATCTGAGATTTATTCAATTCTGGATGAGGGATTAGTGGCACATATTGGTTTTAACGATCCCGACACTAAAGAACCGATGGTCATCCCAGTCGCTTACGGCAGAGATGGAGATCGAATCCTTCTGCATGGTTCAACCGGATCACGGATGTTTATGGCCCTAAAAGCAGGTGCTCAAATCTGTGCCACAGTTACCTTAGTTGACGGCATTGTTTCAGCGCGCAGCCCCTTTAACTCTTCTATGAATTACCGCTCGGTTATGGT
>RFSC01000001.1 GCA_009924185.1 Actinomycetota bacterium | reverse complement strand
GGCATCTGGGGCGGTTTATCTGAACGCGAACGTCGCCGCCTCAAGCGCCGTCCCGCGTAATTCCCTAAAGGTAAATCCTTTCCAAATAAATCCTTTCCACCTTCCTTCAAGTCAGAGGCGGTGAAATGCCGACTTCCAAGCAATTTGTTACCGCCATCATCGTTTCTCATGATGGTGCTCTTTGGCTACCTGAAGTTGTTGCATCACTTGCCAAACAACGAAGAGCAATTGATCAAGTAATCGCGATTGATACCGGCTCACAAGATAGTTCGGTAAAACTTTTAAAGAGCGCTGGCATAACCACATTAGTAACTGATCGAGACAAAGGTTTTGGCGCAGCTATTGGGGAAGCTTTATCTAGCTCAAAATTGAAAGCAGCCCCGAATGATTGCACCGAATGGTTGTGGTTAATTCATGATGATTGTGCACCAGCCGCTAATGCATTAACGGAGTTGCTGGCTGCGGTTGAAGAGCGACCAAGTGTTGCGGTTGTAGGACCAAAATTACGTGGCTGGCATGATCGTAATCATCTCTTAGAAGTCGGTGTGAGTATCGCCGGAAATGGTGCGCGCTGGACCGGTTTAGAGTATCGAGAAGCGGATCAAGGCCAACATGACAATGTAAGTGAAGTTTTGGCGGTAAGCACAGCAGGAGCTTTGATTCGAAGAGATGTCTTTGAAGAGTTGGGTGGTTTTGATCCAGAGCTAACTCTGTTTAGAGATGATGTTGATTTTGGTTGGCGGGTACATACCGCCGGTCACTCCATAATTGTCGCACCACAAGCTGTTGCATATCATGCTGAAGCAGCTGCAAATGAAAGACGCAGTATTGATGTTTCTGGAACCTTCCTGCATCGACCTTTGTTGTTGGATCGTAGACATGCCGCTTATGTCTTGCTGGCCAATGTGTCTTGGTGGTTACTTCCGCTAATTGCCTTACAACTCCTTGGCGCTTCATTTGCCCGCGCCATCGGCTACCTGCTGGCAAAGTTACCTGGATATGCACTTGATGAGTTAGCTGCGGTCGGATTATTAATTTTGCAGCCACAAGATTTGATTCGGGCTCGCAGAAATCGACGCAAGAATCGATTGGTTTCATCGCAAGTAATTGCTCGATTTGTCCCACCACGCGGATCTCAGCTTCAACTAGCGATAGAGAGAGCGCGTGGAGCTGTTTCCAGAGCCTGGAAGAGCAGCTCTCTATATGAGGATAAATCCACCGTTACCAGCTCTGCTTTAGATTTGAATGATGAGGCTTTAGACAATGCTGATATCGAACTGGTCAAGCCGCCATCACCGATATCTTGGTTGTTGAAACGGCCAATTCTTTCAATATCAATATTGGTTTTTGTCGTTACCTTGATCGCATCAAGATCCCGATTCGGAACTATTGTGGGCGGCGCTTTACCTGAAACACCTGCCAGCGCCTTGGATTTGCTGCGCATGTACTCAGATTCCTGGCACACAGTTGGTTTGGGCTCCAGTGCCAATGTTCCACCCTGGGTAGCCTTCATTGGAATTGCAGCTCTGCCCTTTGCCGCTAACTCATCTCTGTTTGTTACAGCATTGTTTGTTGCGGCGGTTCCATTAGCGCTTTGGGGCGCTTATTCTCTTGCGCGCAAGTTCACAGAGCTGCATTTCTTAGCTCTTGGAGCTGCTCTGCTTTATGCCTTTTCTCCGACGACACTAGCTGCCATTAACAGTGGAAGACTAGGAACTGTCGTATTGGTCGTAATTGGACCCTGGTTGGTGCGCGCATTATTTGGATTAGAGCAGTTAGAGAATTTGGGTTGGCGAAAAACTTGGTGGCTGGCTTTATTGCTTTCAGTTGTTTGTGCATTTTCACCACTAGCCTTCATGGCAATTGTTTTATGGCAGTTCATTTTGGTCATATTTGATGTTGTCGCTTTTAACTCGAAGGTAAATCCACTAACTAAAGAGGTCTTTGATCGGAAAAACATACGACGCATCGCATTAATTGCCACCCCAATAATTGTTAATGCGCCGTGGTCACTGGAGTTCATCCTTCACCCATCCCGAATTTTGCTTGATCCTGGCGTGACCATCGGGGGAGGCGATGTCTTGTCTCTGGTCTTTGCGAATCCAGGCGGCTTAGGCGCTCCACCCATCACTTGTGGGTTGGATCTTTGTTAGTTATTCCAACATTAACCGCGCTGTTGGCAGCCGTAACAATGGTTGATCATTATGTTCCAAGCCTTTCTGAATCAAATATTGATTACCGCCATTTCCTCCTTGGAGTTACTAGCGTTCTCGCCACATTTTCTGTTTTGACCTCCGCAACTTGGTGGGTATCAAGTTCCTCAAATACCCCGCTACACACCAAGCAGAACTCAGCCTTACCAGCGTTTTTGAGTGCTAATGCCCAGACGGTAGACAAATTTAAAACATTGGTTTTGAGAAATGATGGCGGTCGAATTTATTACTTTGTTGCCCGGGATAGTGATTTGAAACTTGGTGAGCCCGATGTAATCACTGGATTGTCACCTGTTGTTACAAAGGCGATTAATGATCTAGTTTCTGGCTCGGGTGTTGCCAGCAGTCAAGTTTTTGCCGAGTTTGGAATCCGGTACATATTCATGGCTCGACCTTTGGATGATGACCTAGTTCGCACCATTGATGGAGCTGGAGGATTTACCCGCGCCGCTGATACAAATGAAGGAATTTCTTGGAAGGTTCCAGGGGCGCTCGGACACATTTCTTTTCTCTCTGATGATGGCCTGTACTCGGTTTTGCCTAGCGGTGAGATCGGCGCGCAAGGCTCATTGACAACGACCGGAACTATTGTGATTACTGAAAAATATGATGATCGCTGGAGATTGTTGCTTAATGGAGTTTACGTCACGCCAACAGTTACTGAGAGTGGGATTCCAAGATTCCGAGTCTCTGAGCCTGGCGATTTTGTTATTTTCCACGATGCAACTGCGCGCCGTGGCTGGATTTCACTGCAGTTAATTTCCTTTATTACATTGATTGTTCTAGCACTTCCAGCTAGACGCAAGAGAAGTCAGATGCGCGAAGAGGAGCTAGCATGAAAGAGACTAGAGCATCATTTGCCCTGCTTTTCTTCATCATTGCAGCGCATATCGCATATCTATTGCCTCAAACCAACTCCTCTAGCGAGATAACGCAAAGCTATGCATCGACAACCTGTCCAGGAGCGATTGGGGATGCCCGTTCCACAAATTTGCTTCCCAGCAAAGGCACACTCATCCGCGAACTTTCGCAACCTACTGCCGAACTTAGAAAAAATGGACAAGGTAGTTACTCCATTACAAAGAACCCGCTATTTGTAAACGGAACCCCCACCAATGTAACGCAAATTCAATCTAAAGGTAATCGTTGGACCGCAGCTCTCACATGCGCAGACAGCAGCAAAACCTCTTGGTTTGTCGGTGGAACCGCCAATGTTACGAGCCAGTCTAAATTGGTTTTGGTAAATAGTGGGCTCGGGGATGCAATTGTTGATGTCACTAGTTTTTCGGAAAATGGTCCGGGAGCTACGGTGCCAATACCATTAAACCTTCTTCAGAGAAGATTGTCCGAGTAGATAGTTTTGATCCAGGTGCCAATCGAATAGTTTTGAAGGCTGAGACTAGAAGTGGTCGAGTAGTTGGTTACTTGTTGGATGAGCGAGTGCGTGGCCTCAACAACATTGGAGCAGATTTTGTAGCGCCTATCTCCAAGGCCGAAGAGTCTTTAGTGATTGCCTCTCTTCCCATTAAATATGGTGGAAACAATAGGGCCTCACATACTTTGCGGATTATGAGTACAAGCCAGGTAGATGCAAATGTGAGCATTGAAGTTGTATCACCCGAAGGCGTTTTCATCCCAGTCGGATTTGATGATCTCAAACTTGAAGCGCAGCAGGTAAAGGAGTTCGACTTATCGGAGGTAGATCTAGGCAGCAAGACTTTTGCACTCAAGATTTCCAGCTCTGCACCAATAGTTGCTGGCGTGCAGACCACCGTGAGAAGTGGTTCGGTATCTGACTTCATGTGGAGTGCGCCATCGCAGAGTTTTGGAAATGTCGCCTTGAACCTATATGGATTAGAACCAACAGTTACCTTTGTAGCGGAGAGAGTTCAAGTAACTGTGAATTGGCGGAACAACAGGGGTAAGGAGTTCAGTAAGAGTTTGATAGGCGATGAGGTTTTGAGCTGGAAAGTGCCGCCAAATACCCGGTTGATTAGCTTCACAAATCAGACCGGCGCCAAGGCGGCCATGAATTGGATTTCAAGAGATGGAGTAACTCATCTCCTCCTAGCCCCGGGCACAAACCTAGAGAGCGCTTCAAAGCCAGTAGCTGATATCGCGGTTATTCAGCCAACTCGATGAGTTAGTCGATGAACCCGCAAATCAAGCAAATTAAGAGAATTAAGAATGTGCGACATTGCAACCCGCCAATCCATCTTTTTGCCCAATTGTCAGACTAATCTCACGCCATGACCAGCAACAATGGTGCCGAAACCAATCGAAGCAAATCGCAGCTTCCAAGTGTTGTTGGTCGACGCTGCACTAGATCAGGATGCTTAGCAAATGCTGTAATGACACTGACCTACATCTACGCCGAGTCCAGCGCGGTGTTGGCACCTTTATCCACCTTTGTTGAGCCTCACGCATATGATCTTTGCGAACAACACTCAGAGAAATTGACGGTTCCCAAGGGCTGGAGTGTTGTTCATAATAAATCTGATCTCCCTACACTCAAGCAATCTACACAAGACATTTTGGCGATTGCTGAAGCGATTCGCCAGGTTGCAAAACAAGAGAACATCTCTCAACCTGCAACTCCCGAAATTGGCAGAAGAGGACATCTTCGTTCAATTCCAAATCAAGATTGAGTTTAAATGAACCTCGAAATTCTAAATAAGATAATCAAGGCTTACGATATTCGTGGCTTAGTGGATGATGAACTCTCAGTTGATTTTGCCTTTGCACTTGGAATTGCATTTGCAAAGTTCATAGAGCGAGAGCGGGAGCCTGCGACAGTTGTTGTGGGCGAAGATATGCGTCCCTCCTCGCCAGATTTAGCAACGGCCTTTTCTGATGGAGTTACCTCTCAAGGACTAGATGTAATAAGAATTGGTTTGTCATCAACTGATCAGCTCTATTTCGCATCAGGTCATTTAAATCTTCCCGGTGCCATGTTCACGGCGAGTCATAATCCAGCGGCTTATAACGGGGTTAAATTGTGCAAAAGCGGAGCGAAACCGATTGGCCAGGATTCAGGTTTACTTTGGATCAAAGATCAGATTGTGGGCTCACTTCAAGAGGGTTTCCCAATTCCTAACCGCCCTGTTGGCAAGGAAACCCAACGTAACCTGCTTCCCGAGTACGTATCTTTCCTATTCTCTCTATTCGGCAAAAACACCTTCAATGAAAGCTTTAAGGGTCGCCCGCTGAAGATTGCTATAGATGCTGGAAATGGAATGGGTGGCCATACTGCACCTGCGGTTATGCAAAAGATTAATGCACAAGTTGATGGAATTTACTTTGATTTAGATGGAACCTTTCCAAATCACGAAGCCAATCCCATTGATGCCAAGAACTTGGTTGACTTACAAAAATTGGTAATTGATAAGTCAGCAGATATCGGTTTAGCTTTTGATGGAGATGCGGATAGATGTTTCTTGGTTGATGAAAAAGGTGCATTGGTGTCACCATCTGCTCTAACTGCTCTCATTGCAGAACGCGAGCTAAAGAAATCACCGGGTTCACATGTAATTTACAACTTGATATGTTCTCGGGCGGTACCTGATGTGATTATGGATAATGGTGGAATTCCACTTAGGAGTCGAGTTGGACACTCCTACATAAAGAAAATGATGGCTGAAAATGAAGCGGTATTTGGCGGAGAACACTCGGGCCATTTTTATTTTAGGGATTTTTGGTGTGCTGACTCGGGAATGCTGGCTGCGTTACATGCAATCGCCGCACTTCTGGAGACCCAAACACCACTATCTGAGTTGATGCTTAAGTACAACAAATACTTTCTAAGTGGTGAAATAAACACTCAAGTTTCAGATCCACTAACGACAATTGCACAAATTCGAGAACAGTTCTCAGATCCAGCCGTGACTGGCTCTAAAGAACCAACCAGGTTTGATGATTTAGATGGGTTAACAGTCTCTACGACAGATTGGTCCTTTAATGTGCGCCCTTCAAATACTGAGCCGCTGTTAAGGTTGAATGTAGAGGCGCGCTCTGAGTCCGAGATGTTGAGGCTTCAAGAGTTGGTGTTGCGGCTTATGACAAACCGCTAAACTAGGCCAAAAATCAGCTCTCTCGAAGGGGATTTAGCCAAGTGAATCTAGCTACCGGAACCACGCCAAAACATGACATTGCAAACCCAGCGCTCGCCGCAGAGGGCAAGAAGCGCATCGAGTGGGCAGAGCGCAACATGCCAGTTCTAGCGCAGATCCGTGAGAGATTTGAAAAAGAGAAGCCATTCACTGGAATTAGATTTTCTGCCTGCATGCATGTAACCACAGAAACCGCCAATCTCATGCGTGCTTTGAAGGCTGGAGGTGCAGAGATTGCACTATGCGCATCAAATCCACTTTCAACTCAAGATGACACAGCGGCAGCTTTGGTTTATGAGTATGGCATTAGCGTATTTGCACGCAACGCCGTAGATCGCGATGGTTATTACTCTCACATTAATGCGGCATTAGATATCGAACCACACCAAGTATTTGATGATGGCTGTGACTTGGTTAATACCTTGCACACAACCCGCAAAGAATTACTTCCGAATATCGCGGGCGGTTGCGAAGAGACAACTACAGGTGTAATCAGATTGCAACAAATGGCACAGGATGGCGCACTGACATTTCCGATGATTGCCGTGAATGACACCGATACCAAACATATGTTTGATAATCGCTATGGAACCGGACAGTCAACAGTTGATGCCATTTTCCGTGCGACCAACCAACTACTCGGCGGAAAGGTATTTGTTGTTGGCGGCTTTGGATACTGCGGTAAAGGTGTTGCAGAACGTGCTCGCGGCATGGGAGCAGATGTTGTAATTACAGAGATTGACCCAACCAAGGCACTAGATGCTCTGATGCAGGGTTACCGAGTTATGCCAATGCTTGATGCGGCCAAAATTGGTGATGTATTTGTAACTGTGACTGGAAACCGTACCGTTTTGACCGCTGAACATTTTGCCGTCATGAAAGATGGTGCAATCTTGGCTAACGCTGGCCATTTTGATATTGAAATCGATGTGGCATGGCTAGAGAAAAACACCAAGAAGAATCCTCGAATTCGTCATCAAACCGATGAGTATGTGCTTTCAAATGGCAATCGTTTACTACTCATTGCTGAAGGCAGATTGGTGAATCTCGGCGCAGCCGAGGGTCATCCCGCTGTCGTTATGGATATGTCATTTGCTGATCAGGCTCTGACCGCAGAGTGGTTGGTAAAAAATGCTAAGAACTTAACCCCAGGTGTGCATTACGTTCCAACCGAGATTGATAAAGAAGTTGCTTCATTAAAGCTAAAGAGCATGGGTGCAAAGATTGATACTTTGACTCCAATCCAGGTTGAGTACTTGAACTCCTGGAAGCACGGCAGCTAATGACCTCGGTTATGGTCGTCGATGACGACCAAGATCTAGCTGAGATGCTTGGCATTGTCTTAAATGGTGTGGGCATTGAGGTTGATCTAGTAAGTCGGGGTGATGAAGCAGTTGAGGTTTTTCGTAACAATCCACCTGATTTAGTTTTGTTGGACATTATGTTGCCGGGCATGGATGGCATCGAGGTTTGCAAACAGATTCGCAAACAATCGGTACGTGTTCCTATCGTGATGCTGACCGCGAAAAGCGATACCCATGACATCGTTAAGGGGCTAGAAGCTGGCGCCGATGATTACATGGTCAAGCCATTCAAACCATCTGAATTAGTAGCCAGAATTAGAACCAGGTTGCGTCGTGCTGGCGGAGAAATCTCTAGCAATTTAACAATTGGTGATCTAGCAATCGATATCGTCGAGCACACCGTTACCCGGGGCGGAAAAGAGATCCCGCTAACCCGTTTAGAGTTTGATCTACTTGTTGCTCTCGCTAAAGAACCTGGTCGAGTGTTTACCCGAGAGGCTTTATTAGGTGAAGTTTGGGGATATAGACATTCAACTGACACTAGATTGGTGAATGTTCACGTCCAGAGATTGCGGGCCAAAATCGAACATGATCCTGAAAATCCCACAATCATTAATACAGTTCGAGGCATAGGTTACAAAGCGGGCACAACAGGCCACAGAAGCTGATTTGGAACCGCATTTCCGTGTTAGTAACCAGCTTCTTTCGCAGATCACTTTTCCGCAGAGTTTTTACAATTTCGGGCTTAATCTCAATCGCAATCATCTATTTTCTTGGTTCAAATCTGTATGGCCGCATCTCTGACGGCATTATTGATGAGAAGGTAACTGCTTCTATTTCTGAGGCTCAATCTGCCATCCAATATGCGGATTACCGATTTATAGTCTCGGGGGTTAGCTCTGCAAATGATTATAAGTTGTTGATTTCAGAGATTGTTAACTCCAGCAACTTAAGTGCGAAGGAGTCTGGGCGTGAGGTCGCCTTGCTTCAGAGCGCCGATCGAGAGATCCGTGGCATACCTGCGATCTCCACTTCAAACTTCTTAGAGCCTAGTTCTATCCCACCAAGTTTTAGGGAGAAAGTCCGTGGCAGTGATCAACTGATTTGGCGAAAAACCAAACTAGTTTATGTAAACGGTGAAACTTTAAATGGTGTGGTGATTGGCAGACAGTTATCGCTACCAAATGTTGGCAAATATGAAATGTATGTGCTTTTCGGTTTTGATGCTCAACAGCGCACCATTGATCTAATTGGTCGCTCGATGTGGGGCACCGGTTTACTACTTATTGCACTCATCATGATTGTCGCCTCTGTAGTTTTACGGCAAGTTATCAGGCCGGTTAAGTATGCCGCTGAAATCGCAGAGCAGCTCACCTCTGGCGATCTATTAAAACGCATGGAGGTTAGGGGAGAGGATGAAGTTGCCCGACTAGGTCAGGCCTTTAATGAAATGGCTGACACCCTCGAACAACAAATTTCGCGACTAGAAAATCTCTCCCGCCTTCAACAGAGATTTGTCTCTGATGTTTCTCATGAGCTGCGCACGCCATTAACTACAATCAGAATGGCCTCTGATGTTATTCACTCGGCAAAGGATGGCTTTGATCCAAACATTTCCCGTAGCAGCGAATTACTGGTCTCTCAAATTGATAGGTTTGAAAATCTGCTATCTGATCTGCTCGAAGTTAGTAGATTTGATGCTCAAGTAGCGACACTTTCATTGGATCAAGTCGATGCTACCTCGCTAGTTCGAAGATGTGTTGATGATTTGGGAATTTCATCAAAAGAGAAAGCTACGCAGTTTCATCTCAGCTGTCCTGAAAAACCAGTCATCTTGGAGGCTGACTCCAGACGCTTAGAGAGAATCATGCGAAATCTGTTGGCAAATGCAATTGATCACTCAGAGGGCAAGCCGATTCATGTCACGATTAATGAAAATGAGGCAGCGGTCTCGATTTCTGTTCGCGATTATGGGGTTGGACTAACTGAGTCGCAGATTGAGCGGGTGTTTGATCGTTTCTGGCGCGCTGATCCTTCACGCTCCCGCGAGAGAGGTGGCACTGGTTTGGGATTAGCGATTGCCAAAGAGGATGCCTCGCTGCATGGCGGAGTGATTAAGGTTTGGGGAGAACTAGGCAAGGGTTCTAACTTTGTGCTCACTTTGCCAAAGATAAGTGGTTCATCATTTGCGGAGTTTCCACTTTCAGAGATTCCCGCGTCCGAGATTCCCACATCAGAGATTCCCACAAAGTTATCCTGATTCCAGGGTCAACCTAATGATCTATTATCAAATCCCTTCCTATGATTTTGGAAAACTTAAGGGAGATTACTGAAGGTCTGCGTTCTTTAGTTTTTCCAGAACTGTGTTTGATTTGCGAAAAAGAGTCTGTAGCTATTTGCCGGGATTGCGCGGTGCCCTGGCATTCAACTCCCACCAGGTTTGCAATCAAGAGTTTAGAGATCTATTCAACAGTTCCGTATAGCGCCGATGTATCAAGCGTCGTACTGAAGGCAAAAGAAGATGGTTTGAGAATTGCACAGAAGCTAATGGCAAATGCGTTAACGCGCTCAATTGTTTCATGGGGCGAAATGGTTGATTTAAATGATTGTGTTCTAGTTCCGATTCCATCTACTAGAAGAGCAATTCGCAGAAGAGGTGGTTCCTTTCTGCACCCAATTTTGGAAATCTCAACCAGTCAATTGAAACGCAAAGGCTTTACAGGCGTGCAATGGATAGAGCTGCTAAAGCACCATAAATCAGTTCAAGATCAATCAGAGTTGAGTTATGAAGAAAGAAAGGCCAACTTAAGAGATGCTTTCAAGATCTTTAAAAGTGACCGAGAATTGATGGCAATGGCCGATAAGCAGATCATCTTGGTCGATGATGTAGTTACATCAGGTGCCACACTTCTGAGCGCCGAATCCACCCTTAGAGAGAGAAAAATGACAATTTTGGGCGCAGCAACCGCATGTGCATCAGCCCACCACCTACTAATACGATAGGCCCATAAGGAACCTACCTTGAAACAACCCATGGAAGGCTGACACGTGGTCGCAATTCTGGACAAGATTCTTCGCGCTGGCGAAGGTCGGGCTTTGAAGCAACTCGAGAAGATTGTTGTAGAAGTTAACTCGCATGAAGTTACTTTTGCTGCAATGAGTGATGAGCAGTTGCGCTCAATGACCGATAAATTCAAAGACCGTCTTGAGCAGGGTGAGGATTTAGATGACATTCTTCCTGAGGCCTTTGCCGTCGTCAGAGAAGCCTCAAAAAGAACTTTGGGTCAACGCCATTACGATGTTCAAATCATGGGTGGTGCTGCATTGCACCGTGGCAATATCGCCGAAATGCGTACCGGTGAGGGAAAGACCTTGGTCGCAACACTCCCTTCATATCTAAATGCACTTACTGGATTAGGCGTTCATATTGTCACCACAAATGATTACTTGGCAGAGCGTGATAGCGAGTGGATGGGACGTATTCATCGTTTTCTAGGTTTGAAGGTCGGTGTCATTTTGGCATCGATGACTCCAGCAGAGCGTCGAATGCAATATGCCGCTGACATTACCTACGGCACAAATAATGAGTTTGGTTTTGATTATTTGCGTGACAACATGGCTTGGAATTTGGTGGATTGCGTACAGCGCGAACACAACTTCGCCATTGTTGATGAAGTAGATTCAATTTTGATTGACGAGGCCCGTACTCCGCTAATCATTAGTGGTCCGGCAGATAAGCCGACCAAGTGGTACGTCGAGTTTGCCAAGGTAGCGGATCGCCTAGTTCGTGGTGAGCATTATGAGGTCGATGAGAAGAAGCGAAACACAGGAATTCTCGACGCCGGCGTAACCAAAGTTGAAGAGCTACTAGGCATTGAAAATCTATACGAATCAGTAAATACCCCAATGATTGGCTATTTGAATAATGCCCTTAAGGCCAAGGAATTATTCAAGAAGGATCGCGATTATGTGATTATGAATGGCGAACTTCTAATTGTCGATGAACACACTGGTCGCGTTTTGTCAGGAAGACGTTACAGCGAAGGTTTGCATCAAGCCCTTGAGGCCAAAGAGCGGGTTGAGATCAAAGATGAAAACCAAACCCTGGCTACGATTACTTTGCAAAACTACTTCCGCTTGTATGACAAGTTGTCAGGAATGACCGGTACCGCTATGACTGAGGCGGCTGAGTTTCTTCAGATTTACAAGTTGGGTGTAATTCCAATTCCAACCAATAAGAGTATGCAACGTGTAGATCAATCTGATCTGGTTTATAAGACCGAAACCGCGAAATTTGAGGCGGTTGCCAATGACATTGTTGAGCGTCATCGTAAAGGTCAGCCAGTTCTAGTCGGAACTGTTAGCGTAGAAAAATCTGAGGTGTTATCCCAAACTTTACGCCGCAAGGGAATTCCTCATGAAGTTTTAAATGCGAAGCAACATGAACGTGAAGCTGCGATTATCGCTAGAGCCGGTACAGCCGGAGCGGTAACAGTTGCCACCAATATGGCAGGCCGCGGAACTGACATCATGTTGGGCGGAAACCCTGAGTTCATGGCGGATTTCGAATTGCAACGTCAGGGAATATCTCCGGTCGACAACCCAGAGCAGTACGAATCACTTTGGCCCGCAGAGTTAGCCAAGCAAAAGGCAGCGGTTGCTAAGGGACATGATGAGGTAGTAGCTCTTGGTGGCCTTTATGTATTAGGTACCGAACGCCATGAATCACGTCGTATTGATAATCAGCTAAGAGGTCGTTCTGGTCGTCAAGGCGATCCAGGTGAATCACGTTTCTATCTCTCTCTCCAAGATGAGTTAATGCGTCGCTTCAATTCAGCATTAGTTGAGCGTTTTCTAAATGCAGCAGGCATTCCTGAAGACACTCCAATCGAGTCCAAAATGGTCTCCAACGCCATTAAATCTGCGCAGACTCAGGTGGAGGCGCAAAACTTCGAGATGCGTAAGAATGTTTTGAAGTATGACGATGTAATGAACCGTCAGCGTGAGGTTATTTATCGTGAACGCCGCGAAGTTCTTGAAGGTGCCGATATCAAGGAACAAGTTTCCACATTTATCGCAGACACCATCCGGGGATATGTTTCTGCGGCGACCAGCGAAGGTTTCCCAGAGGAATGGGATCTAGAACAACTATGGACCGTTCTGAAATCAACCTACCCCATCTCCTTCACTGTACAAGAGTTAGAAAGTGAAGCAGGCGGACGTTCTGGTTTGGATTCTGAGTATCTAGCTCAAAGAATTATCGATGACATTTTCGCTGCATATGAGAAGAGAGAGCAAGAGCTCGGTTCAGAAGTAACTAGAGATTTAGAGCGCAAGATTTTGCTTTCCGTACTTGATCGTAAATGGCGCGAGCACCTCTATGAGATGGATTATCTGCAAGAGGGAATTGGCCTGCGAGCAATGGCGCAACGCGATCCACTTGTTGAGTATCAAAAAGAGGGATATGAGTTATTTGCCGCGATGATGGATGCCATTAAAGAGGAGATGGTTGGTTTCCTATTCAACGTTGAGGTGAAGATTGAAAACCAACAGGTAGAAGCTAAAGGTGTAGCCCAACCAACACAGAATCAGGCTTTGCGTTACTCCGCCCCGAGTGAAACTGGTGAAGCTGCGTCCGCTAGTGGTGCAGGAAGTGATGGAGGAACCTCACGCAACGCACCTTGTCCATGTGGCTCTGGCAAAAAATATAAACGTTGCCACGGGGCTTCATAACAACTCGAGCTCGGTACAAAGCCACTTTCTATCCACGCCTTCAAACCTGGCAACTAGGGAGCGCACTCGATCTTTGAAAGACAAGATTGCGGTGAGTTCGACTACCCCTTCAATGGGTTGATTTCGATGGATACGTTTAATCTTTGGCAGCTCTGAGACTGAACCAATACTTCGCAATAAAGAGTTGTATGTGAAGCGATGGGTTGAACGGGCAAGTTGTTGGACGGGACGCCGTCCTGCCATTATTTCGATAGCGCTTACTACGTAGGTTAATGTCCAACGCTCGAGATTTGGAAGGTCAGCAAGCGGTGAGGGATTCGGAGCGAAATCAGGGTCATAGCTCTCGCCATGTGTTGTGGGGACAAGATAAAGCTTGTTGGAGCGCTCATAGAGATTTAATCCATTGTCTGAATTGATAAAGAACTGCAGAGTTGGATGAGGGACAAAATCATCTAAATCACTTTCCAGGTAAGGATTAGTATTTTTCATCGGCCCAGAGTGGCTTAATCACACTCCACTTTCCTCATACTTAAGTATGAGCTCCATAAAAATCGGTCGAAGGAGCTGTGGATAACGAGTACTTCACCTGGTATCTAGGTGTATTTATCTGTCATGAAGCAAAAGACTAAAAATGATAAATCCTTGAACCAGATCAAATCAATCTCCCAGTTCAAAATTAACTTCAATCTTAGACTCGCCTTCGGAATTTTGCTGATCTGCACATCATTTGTCTCCGCCTATCTTCTTTCAACCTCCTCAACTCGAATGGTGACAGTGTGGAGTGCGACAAAAGATCTGGCTCCTGGATCAGTGCTTCAAATTGAGGATGTGGAACAGACTAAGGTACTGATTCCGAACAATGCGCAGTACTATCTTGATGGAAGCAGTTCAATACTAGGCAGTTATGTAATTCGACCAATCGGCGCCGCTGAGTTGATTCCAGCTTATGCGGTTACTACAGAACCTATTTCAGATTTGAGAGCGGTGCCGATCTCTATTCCAATCAATCGATTGCCATACCAGATCAAAACTGGACAAATAGTTGATGTTTATGGGGTTCCCAAGCAACAGATGTCAGCTAGTCAAGAGAGTTCGAATTTGCGGACAAAGTTGTTGCTATCTGCAATAGGTATCTCTGGTATCGACTCGGAGGCGGGCAAATTAGGAGGGGAGATTGCGATTACCTTGCTCGTCCCAAAGGATTTGGTAAGTGAGCTTGTTTCCACCATTTCCACACATGACTTTGTTCTAGTAAAGACGCTATGAAGATTGAGTTAATTACCGCTATCTCTAACTTCCAAATGGAAGATGCGGTAATCGAGAGCTTAACCCAAAGGGATTTCAACCTTAATTCCAGAGCTTTAGCCATTAGTGATCTACAGAGAATTCTAGAGAAATGCCATATTGATCAACGTTATCTAATTGTCATGGATGAGGTTTTTGCTCTGAATTTAGGAGAGTTAAGCAGATACTTTTCAGAGAGCATCTCCTATTTGATATTGAATAGTGAGAGCGTTCCAAAGCCTGAAGCTCTGTTTGAAATGGCATATGAAAGATTGCGAAAGGTTGAGGCGGTTAAAAGCAATCCGAGTCGGAGATCTTTTGGAAATGCCATTGGAATTACTGGAAGCTGGGCATCACCTGGCATATCTTCGATTGCATTGAATCTGGCAGCGGAGCTATCCCTTTCTCGTGATGTTCTCCTAAATGATGTGAATCCATACCGTCGAGACCTGATGCACCTGTTAGGAATGAAGAGAGATCAGCATCGGGTAAAGCTCAACAATCATTTATCGATTTTAGATCTCCACCCAAACACCTCGGATGAAGCTCTTGAAGATAGACAAAACATTTTGAGTATTTTGGACATGGGAAGCGCCCCGGAAATAGAGGTCTCCTTGAGTGATAGAAGAGCACCGGGAAGGAGCTTTGCTGAACTTCTGCAAAGCTGTAAAGAGTTGGTTTTTGTTGTAGGACCGGAAAATCATGCCTTGACACAGATGGAGGAGTTTTCTCTCCAACTTCAATCAATGATTCCTAACATAAGAGTTACCTACGTATTGAACAGATTAGCTTCTTCATCTAGACATCAGGGCATAAAGAGAAGCTTTCAAAGAAAGTTAAATGAACTTGGCACCGACAATTCAGCTTTTTTGATCCCAGCCGACTACTCGCTTTTGGATAAGGCGCAAGGAAGATTTGCATCGGTTCTGGAGGTTTCTCCTCGGAGCGCCTTGCGTCGGGCCTACCAAGAACTGGCGGTTTATCTCAACAAGTAAGTTTGAGTACGCTCTGCCCATGCCATTTCGTCACCTAGTAGAGGGTTCAAACGCGCTTTCTGCTGAGGATGTATCACGGCTAGGAGAGTTAGTTGCTGAGTGGCAGCTTTTGGCTGATATCTCATTTGCTGATTTGGTTCTTTGGATTCCAAAAAGAAGTGATGAGAAGAGTTGGCCCGAGGGTCATAGAGCAATCGCCCAAATCCGCCCTATGACCGCTGCGACAGTTTTTACACATGATGTGATCGGTGATGAAGTGGCATGGGGAAAGAGACCAAACCTGGACCATTCACTATCAACGGGTGAGATTGTTAGAGAGACTGAGCCACAGCAATTTGGTGAGTTGAAGATTAAAGAGGAAACCATCCCCGTTTTGTTTAAAAAGAAGGTAATCGCCGTAATTTCTCGTCACCGTAATCTAGAAACTATGCGTACTCCATCTCGTTTGGAGTTAAATTATCGAGAAATCGCAAATCACATTTATCGCATGATTGCGGAGGGCAATTTTCCTGTTAAGGATTCAGTTTATTTAGCGGAAGCTGCACCTCGCGTGGGGGATGGATTAGTTCGTTTAGATGTAGAAGGCTCCATTACATTCGCTAGCCCAAATGCGCGATCTGCATTTAGCCGAATTGGGTGGGAGAGAGATCTTGAAGGTCACAAGCTAGGTGAGGTTCTAGATTCATTAACTTTGCAGAGTCAGGGACTACAGCCCCGAGAAGAGAATTGGCAAGTTGCGATGAGTGGTCGTTCATTGCGTCGCGCCGAATTTGAGAACTCAGGAGGAGTTGTAGATTTATTGGCGATTCCGCTGACCGAGGCCGACAATCGCATCGGCGCTGTTGTGCTGGTTCACAATGTAACTGAGCTACGGAGAAAAGACCGGGCTTTAATCAGTAAAGATGCCACTATTCGCGAGATTCATCATCGTGTGAAAAATAATCTTCAAACGGTATCGGCGCTACTTAGATTGCAGGCTAGGCGTATCGAAGATGCCGCAGCAAGTGCCGCGATTGAGGAGGCGGTGCGGCGCGTAGCTTCCATTGCGCTGGTTCATGAAACCCTTTCAAATACCGCGCAAAACTCAGTGCAGTTTGATGAGGTGATTAGCAAGATTTTGCAGAGCGCAGTTGAGCTAAGTACTAGACCAAACCAAATAGCAATTTCTAAGGTTGGGGAGTTTGGACTAGTGCCGGCTCTGGTCGCGACGCCTTTGGCGCTCGTCGTCACCGAACTGGTTCATAACGCCTTGGAGCATGGTTTATCAACAGAGGGTTCAAAGGTTGAGGTACATGTGACTCGAGATGCTCAGATTATGCAGGTAGCGGTCATTGATGATGGAGTTGGTGTTCCAGAAGGTTTCACTTTAGATGAAGTGAACTTAGGTTTGCAGATTGTGCAAACCCTGACACAAAATGAGTTAGCTGGCTCTTTAGATTTTATTAAGGTTGAAAAAGGAACTGAGTTCCGAATCAAGTTTCCGATTAATCGTTGAGTTGATTCTCCATCAAGCGGGCGCGGTTTCTTGCCGCACGTCGCTTCATGGCACGTCTTTCATCCTCAGACAATCCGCCCCAAACACCAGAATCCTGACCGCTCTCTAGCGCCCACTGCAGACACGGTTCACGAACTTCACAGCGTGCACAAACTTTCTTTGCTTCTTCAATCTGTGCAATCGCCGGCCCAGTATTTCCAACTGGGAAGAACAACTCAGGATCCTCATCGCGGCAAGCAGAGCGATGACGCCAATCCATTGTCATATGTCCTCTTTCATGAACAGCAGACAGCAAGCCAACGAAATCAAACGTTTGAGCTTGATGCCCGAATGGGCTTAATTACTGCGCAATTCTCCCGCGCAAAACTTTTTAACTCAAGGGATTGCGAGGGAAATTTGAGAATTTTGAGGGTGAATTACGCCATTGTTGAGTGCCCCCGACAGGATTCGAACCTGTGCACCCGCCTCCGGAGGGCGGTGCTCTATCCCCTGAGCTACGGGGGCGCTTTCGACAAGATTATCAGTGTTTGTTCATGCGAAGATTCGCAGATGACACAGAAAGCCTTTTTTGCCACCGGGTGCTTCTGGGGCGCTGAGCGCAGATTCTGGAATCTGCCTGGAGTGGTTTCCACTTCGGTTGGTTATATGGGGGGCACTAGACCCTCACCAAGTTATGAGCAGGTTTGTACCGGAACAACAAACCATGCTGAGATGGTCGAAGTAGTTTTTGATCCAACTCAAATAACTTACGAGAGATTGCTAGAAGAGTTTTGGACAATGCATGATCCAACCTCACTAAATAAGCAAGGTGGCGATATTGGCACTCAGTATCGCAGCGCAATCTTCACTACAACCGAAGAGCAGATGATTGCCGCCATAAACACTCGCGAGCTGTACAACGATGAGTTGAAGAAGCTGGGTTATGGCGAAATCGTTACTGAAATTCAAGATGCTGCACCTCACACTTATTGGTTGGCGGAGGAGTACCACCAAAGGTATTTGGAGAAAAATCCAAATGGTTACGACTGCCACTCCTCAACCGGCGTGCCATTTCCCAAAGTAGCAAAGTGATTTAAAGGTGATTTTTTGCAATAAGTAAAGTTCTATCCGGATTGCAAGATTAGATAAGTAGGAAAAGAGAGAGTATGCAGCCAGGCTCAGATTTGCCAAAGATTAACCCGCTAACCGGCAAGCCATTTCCCGTTCAAGTCGATGATGCAAAGCTGGAGCAGGAGTTAGATTCCTTATCATTCGAGGTATTACGAAAAGCTGGAACTGAAGTTGCCTTTACCGGCAAGTATTATGAAACTGAAACCATTGGTGTTTACAAATGCAAGGCTTGTAACGCTGAGCTGTTTAGAAGTGATGAAAAGTTTCACTCAGGCTGTGGCTGGCCCTCTTTTTATGCACCAACAAAGGATGATGCGGTAATCCTTCTGGAGGATCGCTCTCTGGCACCAAGAATCCGTACTGAGGTGCGCTGCGCTGCTTGCGGTTCGCATTTAGGCCATGTTTTCGAAGGTGAGGGGTATGCAGTTCCAACTGATCAGCGTTGGTGCATCAACTCAGTTGCGCTGGTTTTGGAGCCTAAAGGTAAATAGCAAGCCTCACTTGCTGCTTTTTGAAGTCAAAACCTCATTTGCCCGCCAGCAGTACCAAGCAACATGACTGCGATATGGAGCGAAGGGTTCTCCAAGCTTGACTAAGGCTGCAGGGGTGATTTCGCTGCGCATCCGATTTACCTTTTCCCAACCTCTTCTAACTCCTAGGTCTCCTACCGGCCAAACATCAACTCTTTCCAATTGGAACATCAAAAACATCTCAACTGTCCATTGACCTATTCCGTACATTGGCAAAAGATGTTGCATGATTTCCTCATCACCTAAGCGATGCAGGTTTTTCATGGGGATTTGATTACCGGTGCTGGCTCTGGCTAACTCCTTTACCGCCCGAGCTTTTGAATTGGAGCAACCTGCCGCACGCAATTTATCGGGAGATATTGTGGCCAGTTTTTTAGCTTGCAAAGTTCCACCACATAGTTGTTCAACACGGTTGATTATTGTGGCCGCTGCTTTTGTGGAAAGTTGCTGAGAGAGAATTGATGATGCAAGTGAGGAAAAGTTTGATTCCCGTCTTTTATTGGAGTTACCGCTGCTGACAATTGAACCTTTGTCGGCTCTGGCACCAATTGTGCAGAACCCGGCCCGCTCGATAACAACTTCAAATCTGGGGTTGATCTCGATTATGTGGGAGGCGATTTTCCGTGCGCTAGGAAGGGTCTGGGACATAAACCGCAGGCTAGCAGCGTGATTTTCTGGAAACCTCTAGTCATTTTCAGTTTTGCACTCTATTTTTAGCCACTTACAGCTTTTTGCAGAGCCAAAAAATGCATTTTCAGGGATGGGGGGTGAGCGATGAACAGCGGCAAAGTTGGCATCAAAGAGGTAGCGGCCGAAGCCGGGGTTTCAATCGCAACAGTTTCTCGTGCCTTAAGGGGTCTACATCATGTAAATCCAGAGACCCGGAACAAGATCTTGGATGCGGCAGAAAAATTAAATTACGCAATCCCACAAGCAAGTGCAAAATCTATCTTTGGCCGCACCAACTCAGTTGGAGTTGTAGCTCCATATATTTCCCGTTGGTACTTTGCACAGGTCATTAACGGCGCTGAACAGGCATTACGTGAAGCTGGCCTTGATCTATTGCTTTACAACTTCTCTCAAATGAAGGGCAGGGAGAGGTTATTTCAACATCAATTGTTAAAGGGACGTGTAGACGCTTTAGTAGTTATTAGTTTGCCTCCAACCGAAGAAGAGTTTGAATCGATGTTGGGATTAGGTATTCCCATCGCCTTGGTAGGAATGCACCATGCTCAATGTTCTAGTGTTGCAATTGATGATGTCGCTGGAGCCAGAACCGCAACCCAGCACTTGGTAAACCTTGGTCACAAAAAAATTGGTTTGATCTCTGGGCGTCCGGATGACCCCTTTGGATTTAGCGTTCCGCAGGATCGCAGAAATGGCTTCATGCAGGTTTTAGCTGAAAGCGGTCTGGAGTGGAAACCATCCCGTGAGGTTTATGGCGATTTCACTATGCATGGTGCTAGCAGAGCTATGGATGATTTGTTGGCGCGCCCAGATCGACCTACAGCAATCTTTGCGCAATCTGATGAAATGGCACTTGGAGCACTACAGGCAATTCGTAGAAATGGCCTAAAGGTGCCGGATGACATCTCAATAATTGGTTTTGATGGCCATGAAATGGCGGAGTTTTCAGATTTAACAACCATCGAACAACCAGTTCAGTTAATGGGTGAAATGGCGGCTTGGTCGATTATGGAGCGGTTGAAATCCCCCAAGAGTGAATCTCACTCCTTAACTTTGCCAACTACATTGGTTGTTAGAAGTTCAACCCGGCGTTTAGAAAGCTAATTTCTTAATTATGTATTTGAAAAATGGACAGGCGAGCCTGTGGTGGCAAGAAGCTGCGATTTATCAGATCTACCCAAGATCTTTTCAAGATCTAAATGGAGATGGTGAGGGGGATTTGCCTGGAGTTATCTCCCGTTTGTCATATCTAAAAGAGCTGGGCGTTGACGCAATCTGGTTGAGCCCTTTCTACACATCGCCAAACAAAGATGGTGGTTACGATGTCTCAAACCCACGAGATGTAGATCCAAGGTTCGGAGATATGTCAGATGCAGTTTCACTAATTGAAGAGGCACATAAAGTTGGATTACGGGTTATCGTAGATATTGTTCCCAATCATTTTTCTACAGAACACATCTGGTTTAAAGCAGCGCTAGATTCCGAACCTGGCTCCAAAGAGCGGGCCCGTTTTCACTTCTTCGATGGACGAGGTGAGGATGGAGCGATTCCACCAAATAATTGGTGTTCCATATTTGGAGGCCCAGCTTGGAGTCGAGTTACAGATTCTGATGGGCAACCTGGTCAATGGTATCTACATTTATTTGATTCAACCCAAGCGGATCTAAATTGGACCAATGAGGAAGTACATAAAGATTTTGAGGAAACTTTGCGATTCTGGCTCGATAAAGGGGTAGATGGTTTCCGGATTGATGTGGCACATGGCTTAGTTAAAGATGAGATATTGCAAGATCATCGAGATCCTGAAGGCCTAACCCGTGCTTTGCGACTCGATGTTAGTGATATGCCACGAGAGCAAAGAGAATCACTGCTCTCTGATGTGCCGTTTTTTGATCGCGATGGTGTCCATGAGATTTATCGCAATTGGCGCAAGATTTTTGACTCTTATCCCGGGGATCGGATGAGTGTTGCAGAGGCTTGGGTTCATCCCAGTTCTAGAGCAACGCTTTATGTAAGACCAGATGAACTACACCAGATTTTCAACTTTGATTTTTTGATTGCCGAATGGGATGCGAAGTTCTTGGCCAATGCTGTAGAGAAAACTTTGCAAGAGGTTGCTGCAGTTTCAGCGCCGCCTACCTGGGTGCTTTCCAATCATGACTCACCTCGATTGGTTTCCCGGATGGGTGGGGGAGAGTTGGGAGAAAAGAAGGCACGCGCCATTGCACTTTTGACTCATGCCCTACCTGGTGGGGTTTATGTTTTCCAAGGTGAGGAGTTAGGGCTGCCAGATGCACCGTTATCAGATGCTGATCGACAAGATCCTGTTTTCTTTAGAACTAAAGGGGTAGATAAAGGAAGAGATGGTGCAAGAGTTCCTCTACCTTGGAACTCCGAGCAAAATAATTTTGGATTCACCTCTGGGAAGCCATGGTTACCAATCCCAGCTAATTGGATTGATAAATCAGTTGAAGCGCAAAAAATGCTTAATGAAGAAAACCGCCTCTCATTTTTGCGACTTTATCAAAAATCTCTCCAACTAAGAAAACTCTTTGCCGATTCAAATTTCAACTGGCTGATTCGCAGCAATGAAGTTATTGGATTTAGTCGAGGAAGTGAGTACGCGATTTATTCCAATACATCTGGAGAGGAGCTTCAAGTCTCCCTTCCAGAGACTTTTGATTCTTTCGAGGTCATGATCTGCTCAGCCCCCCAGGAGCAGTTGGGCAGGTCCGGGGAAGGGACCCTGCAGCTGCCTCCACACAGCACAACCTGGGTTAAGCGGCTCAAGTAGGGGGCCCTTTTAGCTCGCTGAAAACGTTTTTAGTTAACCAAACTGTTAGTCATTTGCAGTTTTTTTACATGGGCAAGCCCTTGCCCTAACCCCGGGCTGGGAGAAGACTGTGCGGGATTCCTCAGAGCGATCTGGGGATTTTTATAGTCCTTTCGAAAGGGGAAAACTATATGACCGCAACTTTGCGGCGTCGTCGATTTGTTTTGGCGACATCAGCCTTTGCTGCGTTGACTCTAATTCTTAGCGGATGTTCAAGTTCAGATGACTCTGCTGGTGGAGCTAACTGCGATGCGTATGAGGCATATCAGGGACATGAGGGAACTGAGGTTGAAATTTATTCTTCAATCCGCAGCCCAGAGGCAGAGATTTATCAGGAATCTTTTGCTGAGTTTGAAGAGTGCACCGGAATTACCATCAACTGGAATGGAACTGCAGAGTTTGAAGCTCAACTTCCAGTCCGTGTTGAAGGCGGTACCGCACCTGATCTAGCTGTATTCCCACAGCCAGGTTTACTAAAGGCAATGGTGGCAACCGGAAAGATGGTTGCTGCTTCTGATGAAGTATCTGCAGCTGCTGATGAATATTACGGCGCAGATTGGAAGGCATACGGAACCGTTGATGGAACCTTCTATGCCGCGCCACTAGGTGCAAACGTTAAGTCATTCGTTTGGTACTCACCAAAGACTTTTGCTGACAACGGTTGGACAATTCCAACAACTTGGAGCGAGCTACTAGCCCTTTCCGACAAGATTGCATCTGAAGGCAAAGTTCAGCCATGGTGCGTCGGTTTCGGCTCTGGCGATGCAACAGGTTGGGTTGGAACTGACTGGATGGAAGATTTGATGCTTCGTGTTAACGATGCAGCTACCTATGATGCATGGGTAAATCACACCATTCCATTCAATGATCCAAAGGTTGCAGCAGTATTGAAGGAAGCAGGAAAGATTCTAAAGAATCCAAAGTATGTAGGTAATGTTTCAGCTATTGCTACAACAACCTTCCAAGAAGGTGGAGCTGGACTTGTTGACGGATCATGCGCAATGCACCGTCAAGCCTCATTCATTGGCGGAATTCTTGCCGCTGACTACAACGCCACGATTGTTACCCCAGAAGACACTGATGTAGAGGGCGGAATTACCACCTTCTACTTCCCAGGTGTAACAGCTGACCAGCGTCCTGCCCTAGGTGGCGGCGAGTTCGTTGGCGCATTCGCTGATCGTGGAGAGGTAAAGGCTGTACAGCTATACCTCACATCTCCAGAGTGGAACAACAAGAAGGCTGCACTTGGTGGCTGGTTCTCAGCTAACAAGGGTCTTGATGTTGCAAATGTTGCTGATCCTGTAAACAAGAATGCTGTTGAAATTCTAAAGAGTGCAACAACATTCCGTTTTGATGGCTCAGATGCGATGCCAGCTGCAGTTGGTGCTGGTTCATTCTGGAAGGAAATGACCGCTTGGGTTGCTGAGAATAAGTCCGACAAGGCTGTTCTCGATGCAATCGAGAAGTCATGGCCGAAGTCCTAAAGATTAGAGAATCAACCAAGAAGTTGATTAGCTAGCTTAGAAAGAGGTGCGGTGTTTTTACACCGCACCTCTTTTGCAAAGTAGATTTCTCCCAGAGAGATTCTTGGGGTTAAAGAAATTTTGAAAAAATTTGCAGAGTGGAACTTAATAAAGTGGAGTTAAAGAAGGAGTGGGAATGCTTGAAATAGCAGCGCGGCAAACCCAACTCGAGCAAGCATTTTCAAAGTTGATTGGCCTGGTTTTAACTGTTCTTGTCTTTGCCTTACTTGTCGCCGCTGCATTCTGGCTCGCCGAGCGCACCTCTGAGAAAATTCAACGGTATGTTAAGTACCTAATATTCCTAACGCCGGCATTAATCTTTTTGTTCATTGGTTTAATCGGCCCAGCATTTAGAACTCTTTACCTCTCATTTCGTGACGCTAGAGGAGAGAATTTTGTAGGGTGGGAGAATTACCAATGGGCCTTTACACAACCTGAAATCTTAGAGGTTTTGAAAAATACCGGAATCTGGATGGTTGTAGCGCCTTTGGCATCTACTGGTTTTGGTTTAACGATTGCGGTTTTAACTGATCGAATGCGCCGTCCCGGGCTAGTGAAATCGCTGATATTTATGCCGATGGCTATTTCATTTGTGGGTGCAGGAATCATCTGGAAGTTCGTCTATCAATTTCAACCCAATGATCGGGTGGCAGAAATTGGGTTACTTAGCCAGATTGCGGAGTGGTTAGGTTTTGTTCCCACTAACTGGATCTTGACCTCCCCGCTCAATACCTTCCTGCTCATCATTGTCTTTGTTTGGATTCAAACTGGTTTTGCAATGGTGGTTCTGTCCGCTGCAATAAAGGCAATTCCTGATGAAATATTAGAAGCCTCAATGCTTGACGGAGCCAGTGGCTGGAAGCGCTTTAGCAAAGTCACTGTGCCCATGATTCGAGGCACCATCATCGTTGTTTTGAGCACCATAACTATTGGCGCACTAAAGGTATTCGACATCATTCGAACTATGACTGGCGGCAACTTCAAAACCAGTGTTATCGCCAATGAGATGTATAACCAGTCGTTTAGGGCGCTAAATTATGGAACCGGAAGCGCGCTGGCGATTATTTTGTTTATCGGCATCTTGCCACTGGTGATTTACAACGTTATCCATCTGCGTAGAGAAAGAGCGGAGCGATAATGAAGATTTTGAAGCGGAACAAGGCAAGAGATATCGAAACTGTTAAGACCCATTTATCGAGCCCTTGGGCAAGTTTTGCTGCAATCTTGTTAGCAACTCTTTGGACCATTCCTACCTTTGGTTTGTTTGTCACTTCTTTTAGGCCGAGTACCGGCATAAACACCTCGGGCTGGTGGACAACAATTACTAAGCCAGAGTTCACCTTAGAGAACTATTCACGGGTTCTTTTCGAGGGCAGGGGAGCTACGCCACCCTTAAGCCAGTATTTCTTGAATACCTTCGCCATAGTTGTTCCCTCGACAATCATCCCAATCACTATCGCGATTTTCGCGGCTTATGCGATTGCCTGGTTTGACTTCAAGGGACGCAACTTCATATTTTTCTCAATTTTTGCCTTGCAGGTGATTCCACTTCAGATGTCACTAATTCCACTGCTGCAGCTGTTTTCTGGTGGATTACACATTGGTTCCGTAACGGTGATACCAAGCTTTGGCATAACCGGAACCTTTATTCCAATCTGGTTGGCGCACACAATGTTCGGTCTTCCATTAGCGATTTTCTTACTTCATAACTTCATCGCTCAATTGCCTCGCGAGCTAATAGAGGCTGCTCGCGTTGATGGAGCGGATTACTTCAAACTTTTCCGACAGATTGTTTTGCCATTGAGTATTCCAGCCATCGCATCATTTGCCATTTTCCAATTCCTATGGGTCTGGAATGATCTGTTAGTTGCATTGACATTTGGTGGCGGCAAAAGAGAGATTGCGCCTCTCATGGTCAGATTGGCTGAGATGACTGGAACTCGAGGCGGGGATTGGGAGCTTCTAACCGCTGGCGCATTTGTATCTATCCTTGTTCCGGTTGCGGTCTTCTTCGCCTTACAACGGTATTTTGTGCGGGGATTATTGGCGGGTTCTGTTAAAGGATAATCCGTCTAAGTTACTTAAAGTTAATGCCTTAAAGTGGCATACTGCTGGTCATGGTCAATTCAGTTGATGCTCTGTCTTTGCAAGATCTGCGCAAGAGAAAAAGTGTTAAGTGGCGACAATTCCCATCTGATGTACTGCCTCTTCCAGTTGCAGAGATGGATTTTCCGATTGCCGAGCCAATAAAGCTGGCATTGACAGACATGATTGAAAGATCTGACACCGGATATCTAGGGCCATTTCCTGAGATGTTCGAGGCCTTTGCAGTGTTTTCTAAACAGCGCTGGAATTGGGATGTCGATGTCTCGCAGATGAGAATCGCAACCGATGTCGGCGTGGGCACGGTCGAGGTAATTCGCACTCTCATAAATCCTGGCGATCGGGTCATGCTTAACTCTCCGGTCTACGACAACATGTGGAGATGGGTCGCTGAGGTGAGAGCAACTTTGGTTGATGTTCCACTCGCGGAAAACAACCTCGACTATTCTCTTGATTTAGATGCGGTAGAGCGCGAGTATCAAAAAGGAATAAAGGTTCACATTCTGTGTCATCCCCATAATCCAGTCGGAGTTATCTTCTCTAAAGAGATTTTGGCAAAACTTGCAGATTTAGCCGTTAAGTATCAAGTAAAGATAATCAGTGATGAGATCCACGGTCCACTCACATATGAACCTAACTCCTTCACTCCATTTTTAGCGGTCAGTGATGCTGCTCGGGAAGTTGGTATCGCTGTTACCAGCGCTAGCAAGGGGTTTAACCTCGCGGGGTTGAAGTGCGCCTTGATTATTACTAGTTCACAAGTGCTAAAGGAGAAGATTAACTCCATGCCAATCTCAGTAGCATTTCGCGCCTCTCTTTTTGGCGCGGTTGCGGCCACCGCTGCCTTTAGAGATTCGCTGGAATGGCTGGATGGCGTTATTGCAACTTTGAATGAAAACCGCACTCTAATCAGAGGTTTGATTGACACTCAATTACCAGCAATCGGCTATCGGATTCCAGATTTTGGCTATCTGGCTTGGTTGGATCTTTCAAATCTTGGATTAGGTGATGATCCAACAAAGCAGATTTTGGAACGAGGCAAGTTGGCGATAAATGGTGGCGTTATGTATGGTCCAAAACATACAAGTTTTGCCCGTCTCAACTTTGGAACCAGTCCAGAGATTATTTCAGAGGCTTTCAACCGCATTCTAAAAAGCTTGTAATAAGGATAGATTTGATGGAACCGAAATACGATGCGGTGGTTGTTGGCAGCGGTCATAATGGTTTGGTAGCTGCCTGCTATTTAGCGTTGGCTGGCAAGAAAGTTCTAGTCCTCGAGAAAAATGATTATGTTGGTGGAGCCACAACAAGTATCTCTACCTTTAAAGGTATCGATGCCAAGCTTTCTCGCTATTCCTATTTAGTGGCATTGCTTCCTGATCAAATAATCCAGGATTTATCACTGAATTTCCAATGCTTAAGTCGCTCTGTTTCAACATACGCTCCCTACTTTGATGAAGAAGATCAGGGATTATTGATCAACAGAGTTTTTGACCATGAAAGCCATGAATCGATGGAGCTATTAACCGGCAGTGGAGATGAGGCGCAGGCATGGATCAACTTTTATGGAGCGGTTCAAGAGTTTGCGGGTGTTTTGGCACCAACATTTTTGCAACCGCTACCTACAGCCTCGCAGTTGCAAGAAATCGTTGACCCTTTAACTTGGGTGGAGTTAGTTGAAAACACCTTAGGTCAAACCCTGCACGATAATTTCTATGATGATCTAGTAAAGGGAATTGTCTTAACTGATGGCTTGATAGGAACCTTTACCAGCGCTGATAGCCATGCTGCAAATGTTTGTTTTCTTTATCATTTAGTTGGAAATGGAACTGGAGAGTGGAAGGTTCCAAAAGGAGGCATGGGGGCTCTAGTTGCTGAGCTAAAGAGGCGGTGTGAAGAGCTAGGTGTCTTAATTAAGACCGAAACCGAGGTCCTCTCAGTCATTGAAACCGCTGATTCTGTAGAGATTAAAACTAAAGCAGGAGAGAGTTTTACTGGGCAAGTACTGCTCGCAAATTGTGCGCCGAAGGTGCTGGAGAAAATCGCTGGAGTTCCCGCTCCTGATCTACTCGATGGATCCCAACTAAAGATAAATATGGTTTTGAAGGAGTTGCCGAAATTAAAGAGCGGAATGGATCCAAAAAAGGCGTTTGCTGGCACCTTCAGAATTAATGAAAGCTTTCATCAATTAGAAAGGGCATACGAACAGGCCTTGCAAGGCAAGGTGCCGGATGAAATTCCAGCTGAGATGTATTGCCACACAATTACCGACCCATCAATAATGGATGAGTCACTTACCAAAGCAGGTTTTCACACCTTAACTCTGTTCGCTTTGCACTTGCCTGCCTCTCTATTTGATGAAGATCACGATGCCACCAAAGAGATTGCGGTTCAGCGGGTTTTGGATTCGCTAAATGAATACTTAGAGCGACCAATTCAAAGCTATTTGGCAGATGATGCAGATGGCAATCCATGTATCGAGGCTAAGAGCCCACAAGAACTGGAGCAGGCGTTGGGCTTACCCAGAGGCAACATCTTTCATGGCGATTTGCAGTTTCCATGGAAAGACGAGGGCGACTTACGCAAATGGGGAGTGGAGACAAATTCAAAGCGAATTTTTATCGCAGGCTCAGGAGCGGTTCGTGGTGGCGGGGTTTCTGGCATAGCTGGTCATAATGCAGCGATGGCAGCCTTGGAAAGTTTTGCACAACTGGCGTAGGCTTTATCTTGTGATTAAAGCGCTTCGCAGATTGACAGCCTTTGTGGCCTTGTTGGCAGTTGCCTTCAAAGGGGTTCTCTCATTCTTGTCTTGGGTAGAGAAACAGGATGAAGCGCAGGCGGTTTGGAGCGATGACGAGGATCGTGAAGAAGAGTTGGAAGAGGCTTTTTAGTGAGCCAAGCAAATACTCCTACCTACATTCCAGGTAGCTGCAATCTTGGAAAAGAAGAGATTAAACGACGCCAACTCGTGGCGATTCTGGGATTAATTCTTTCAGTAACCACCTTTGTTGGTTTAGTTGGTTCTGATACGCCGGCATCAGCACGTTGGGGGATGTTTGTTCCACTAATGGTTTTCTCCATTGGCTTTATTCAATCTCGGAGAAAATTCTGTTTGGCTTATGGTTTTATGGGAACTTTCAATCTAGGTAAGTTAGGCGACCTATCGCGGGTTCAAAGTCCTGAAGACCGCAAAGCTGATCGAAAGACCGCTCTTTCAATTTTGCTGCAAGCCTCAGCTCTGGCCCTGACCCTGACTATTGCGCTGGTTTTACTCCCACTTTAATCTCTAAAGAAATCCATTGAGTTCTAAGCTCCTTGGGAGTAGTGTCTTTCTCAACAGCTAGAGGAGTAAAGATGCAAATCATTATTCATAGTCACGGTACCGCTTTAGCAATGGATTTCTCTGAGATTAGTGAAGAGAGATTACAAAGATTGGCCAGATTCAATATTCCAATTGATCGCATTGATGTGGATGTAAAGCATCAAGCCAATCCACGTTTTGGAAAGAAATCCCATCGAGTAGTTCTAACTACTCATGGCAGTGGACCTCTGATTCGCGCCGAAGGGGAGGGCTTCAACGATCTCGCGGCTTTTGACGAAGCTGCGGAGGCGTTAGAGCTACAACTCAGAAAAAAGCATGAGCGCGCCAAAGATTTCAATCGGGAGAGTTTGCGGAAGCTGCGAGCTCACACCACCGTAGACTAATGGAGTGATTTCCGATTTGGCAGAAGGAATTGTCAAAGCTCAGTCTCTCCTGAGCCCCCCGCAATCGATTAGCCGAATAGTTATCTCAGGCAAGCAACGCAATAAGTCACCGCAGTTTCTTCGGATTGATATCCGACCGGTCTTAATCAAGTCAGCAATACATTGGCAAGTAGTTAGCCATGATGGCAAAAAAGACATAACCAAGAATCTGCGCCCCGAAGCTCTCAAGTTAGAAGAGTTCATACAGAGTGGATTTGCCAACCTACTTATTGAAAATGATCAGGTGGAGTTCACGCTGCGGGTAACCAAATCAGGTCAGGCTCAACTCAATACTAGAAGAGTTTCTCCAGCAGATGTTTCCAGGTCGGATAAACAGGGCAATCAACTATCGCATGATCGGGTAAAGAATAGGCTTCTCGACGAGGGCGAGGAGTTATTCAAGCACCTTGGGATAACAGATCACGATGGAAAGTTAAAGCCTTCTCGTAGTGACAAATTCAAACAGGTTCAAGAGTTCTTGAAGAGTATTCAGCTAGCCATTGAATTTGTTCAAGTGGACACCAAAGATCAATCTGACAAGAACTCCTTCAAAATTGTTGATTTGGGCTGTGGTCATGCCTACCTAACCTTTGCGGCTCATCGCTTTGCTCGAAAATTAGGACTATCTCCTGAGGTTTTAGGGGTAGATGAGCGGGTAGATAGCCGCGAGCGAAATAACGCCATTGCAGATTTGTTGAATATTTCAAGTGAAATGAAATTCTCTGCAACAAAGATTGCTGAATTGCCTGCGATGAAAACAGATTTAGCTATTGCGCTGCATGCCTGTGATACTGCAACTGATGATTCAATTGCTTGGGCGGTTAAAAGTAAATCTTCTGTCATATTGGTAGCTCCGTGCTGTCATCACGATATCCAAAAGCAATTGAGCACTTCACCAGCTCCTTGGAAAATTGCAACTAGATATGGAATTTTGCAGGAGCGAGTCGGAGACATAATTACCGATTCGATTCGCGCTCAAATCTTGAGAGTGCTCGGTTATCGCACTGAGATTATTGAATTTATCGCTGGCGAGCACACCCCAAGAAACCTTATGATTCGCGCCTTTAAATCCCACGACGGCAAATCCGCCGCTAATTCACTCTCTTCACAGCAGGTCTCAGAAAGAGCAGCGGATGTCCAGGAGTTAGATCAGATGATTGAGCAGTGGCAGATCAAGCCAAAATTGATGGATTTGCTGCGCTCTGAGCTGGAGCAGGCGCGGGCCGGCAAGGGTCTCAGTTAGGCTTCTCCAATGTCTTCCAAACCACCATCTGCCAATGAAGGTAATGGGTCATCCCAGATTAATGTCGGCAAAGTCTTAGCTTCATTGCCGGTGGGAGAAAAGGTTGGAATCGCTTTTTCTGGCGGATTAGATACTTCCGTAGCGGTCGCTTGGATGCGCGCTAAAGGTGCAAAGCCCTGTACCTACACAGCTGACTTAGGTCAGTATGACGAGGGAAATATTGAAACCATTCCAGATCGCGCTAAAGAGTATGGCGCTGAGATTGCACGTCTTGTAGATTGCAAATCTTCCTTGGTGGAGGAGGGTTTAGCGGCAATTGCATGCGGCGCTTTCCACATTAGAACTGGTGGCCGGGCATATTTCAACACCACGCCTCTAGGTAGAGCGGTTACTGGAACATTATTGGTAAGAGCAATGCTCTCCGATGGAGTTCAGATTTGGGGAGATGGCTCAACTTACAAAGGTAACGACATCGAGCGTTTCTATCGATATGGCTTGTTAGCAAATCCAAATCTCAAGATCTATAAGCCTTGGCTGGACAAAGATTTTGTCACTGAGCTAGGTGGACGCAAAGAGATGTCGGAATGGCTGCTTGCTCATAATCTGCCTTATCGCGACAGTGTTGAAAAAGCTTATTCAACCGATGCCAATATTTTGGGCGCTACCCACGAAGCAAAACAACTTGAAGAGTTGAGCTCCTCTATTGAAATCGTAAAGCCAATAATGGGTGTGGCATTTTGGGATCAAAGTATTTCTATTCCTTCAGAAGATGTTCGAATCACCTTTAAACAAGGCCGTCCAGTAGCTATCAACGGCAAAGATTTCTCAGACTCAGTTGAGTTAATGCGAGAGGCAAATGCGATTGGTGGCCGGCATGGACTTGGTATGTCTGATCAGATTGAGAATCGCATAATTGAGGCCAAGAGTCGTGGAATCTATGAAGCGCCTGGCATGGCGCTGCTATTTATCGCCTATGAAAGACTGGTTTCGGCGATACACAACGAGGACACCATCGCCAATTACCATGCAGAGGGAAGACGTTTAGGACGTTTGCTTTATGAAGGCAGATGGCTTGATCCACAATCACTAATGCTGCGAGAGTCATTAACCCGCTGGGTAGCCTCCGCTGTATCCGGCGAGGTGGTTTTGCGGCTACGCCGGGGAGATGATTACTCCATTATTGACACTAAGGGAGATGGCTTTAGTTATCACCCAGAAAAGCTTTCCATGGAGCGCACCGAGTCAGCAGCCTTTGGACCTACAGATCGAATCGGCCAACTCACCATGAGAAATCTAGATATAGCCGACACCCGTGCGAAATTAGAGTTGTATCGAAATCAGGGACAGATCGGCAAAGGTAACTTTGATTTGGTCGAGTTAGAGGATGGATCAAAGTAGTTTTGTATTTGCATTCAAGTTCTTTCTGGCGAAATCCAGAAGCGAATACTGGAAGCGAAATCCAGAAGCGAAAATCAGAGACTAAACACTGAAACTAAAGTAAGGAACTGAACTCAGAAACGGAGAAAGCATGTCAAACAGCCCAATCTCAAAGATTCTGGACAACTTCATTGAAGAGGGAATCAAACTTTCTCCAATCGGCGCGACCATGCTTGGCGTGCCGGGTCATGATGACAAATTTGATGATTTCTCTATGGCGGGTTACAAGAAGCAAGAGGAGTTGGCCAGAAATACCCTCAAGGCGATTCAAGCCGAAACTCCCGTAAACGAGTTTGATCGCATCGCTAAAGATGTTGCTATAGAGCGTCTCTCCTCTGAAATAAAGTTGAGCGAGACATTAGAGGCAAACATTCTTTTCAATCTGATTGCATCACCTGTTACCCGGGTTCGTCAGGTTTTTGAAATGATGAATAAGGAAAAGCCAGAGACTGTTAACAATGTAACCAAGCGACTAAATGGGGTAGAAGAGGCGTTTGCAGGATGGCGCTCAGCTCTGGCCTCTGCAGCCGAACAAGGCAAGGTGAACTCCAAGCGCCAAGTATTGGCGACTGCAGGACAGCTGGAGACCTTTTCTAAGGGCGCTTTCACCGCAGTTGCAAAAAAGTTTGACCCCGCCGGTTCAAATCAAGAGTTGACCGCAGCTGCGCACCGCGCTGAAAAAGCCTCCAGCGATTTGGCGAAGTGGTTGCGTGATGAATATGCCCCAAAGAGTGATCCTAAAGATGGAGTGGGAGCGGAGCGCTATCAGATGTGGGCCCGCCATTTCACAGGAGCAGATCTTGATCTTAGAGATACCTATGAATGGGGCATTGAGCAGTTAAAGATGATTAATGAGCGCATGTGGGTAGCTGCAAAGAAGCTTTATCCAGATGCCACATCACTTCGCGAGGTCGCAGATAGATTAGATAAAGATCCTCGCTATACAGTCGAAGGCGAAGCTGAGCTGTTGAAGAAGTTACGTGAATTCATCGAAGCCGCTGTGGTGCGTCTAGATGGTAAAGAGTTTGATATTGATCCACGAATCAAAAACTGCGAAGCCCGTTTGGCGCCGGAAGGTAGCGCATCTGCTGCTTATTACATGGGACCAAGTGAAGATCTTTCTCGTCCCGGAACAACTTGGTTTCCAACTATGGGTCGAAAGGTTTTTGGCTGGTGGCATATTGTTTCAACCTGGTACCACGAAGCTGTTCCCGGACATCATTTGCAGGTTGCTACCACGAAAATTAACACCGAACGCCTAAATCGTTTCCAGAGAAATAGAGTTTGGGTTTCGGGATATGGTGAAGGTTGGGCACTTTACGCTGAACGACTAATGGATGAACTTGGAGCTTTCGAAGATCCAGGTTATGAAATGGGTTATCTATCTGCACAGGGACTTCGAGCAGCGAGAATCGTCGTCGATATTGGTATGCACTGCGGTTATGAAGATTTTGATGGAAAGATCTGGAACGCGGAGTCTGCGTTCAAGCTACTTCATGAACGTGCTCTGCTAGATGAAATCTCAGCGCGCAGTGAAGTAGATCGTTACTTGGGATGGCCAGGACAGGCGATTTCATACAAAGTCGGTGAACGTTTTTGGATGGAGTGCCGCGAGGCGGCGAAACAAAGACTGGGTTCTAAATTTGAACTCAAGAAATTCCACTCCTTTGCCCTTAACTTAGGTCCGATGGGTCTTGATCCCTTCAAGCGGGAAATGGCGCTTTGGGATGGCAATTAAGTAGACTGAGCAGGTCGTTTCCGGGGTCGGTGTAATTCCGAACCGGCAGTTAAAGTCTGCGACCCGTTAGCAGCCAGTTAACGGTGGACTTGGTGGAACTCCAAGACCGACGGTTAAAGTCCGGATGAGAGGGAACGCGGATACTTTCTATTTGCGCTTTTTTGGCGCACTAGATTGAACTCTTTTCTGTCATGTCATTTGGCATGTGCAGAGGGAGTCTCATTGGGATATCCCGTTTTCGCCCCGGATTGTTTGCAACCGGAGGGCGCACTTAATTGAAGCAGAGATTTGATACCTCAGCGATCAATCTTGATCGTTTGATGTTGCGTGCCAATGAGTTGTCCAAAAAGGGCCTTGGCTTAACAGCACCCAATCCAGTTGTTGGTGCAGTGATTGTTGATTCAAATGGAGATGAAATCGCTTCTGGTTTTCACGCCGGTGGCAATCATGCCGAGATCGTTGCGATTGAGGCAGCAAAGAAATCTGGCAGAACTGATTTTTCTGATTGCGCCATCATAATTACTTTGGAGCCATGTAATCACTTTGGGAAAACCCCGCCCTGCTCCGATGCCATAATCAACGCTGGTTTTGCAGCAGTAATTTTTGCTGTAAATGATGCAAATAAATTAGCTGCTGGAGGAGCAGAAAAGATTTCAAGCGCTGGAATTACTGTGACTTCCGGAGTGCAAAAAGAGTTAGTGGCTTCGACCAATCGAGCCTGGTTGGGTAAAGTCGAGAAGAACCGCCCATGGTTTGTAACCAAGATAGCTGCTACTTTAGATGGAAAAATCTCCTCACAGGATGGCGAATCAAAGTGGATTACCTCTGCTGAATCACGAGCTGATGTAGCTGTATTACGTAATCAATCCGATGCTATATTGACGGGAACTGGAACAGCTTTAGCTGATGACCCGCAGTTGACTCCGAGATTTATCGAGGCTGAGAATCCATCAGGACGCCGCATTAATCCAGCACGTGTTGTTATGGGAAACAGCTCGATACCAGATCACTTCAAGCTGCATGATTCAACCGCACCAACCCATTTCTTGAAAACCCATGATTTTGCGCCACTTTTAGAGTTGGCAAATTCACTGGGTTGGAATCAGATTCTGGTTGAGGCTGGAAATCGATTGAACTCCGCATTGTTGCAGGCGGGCTTAGTAGATGAAATTCAACTTTATTTTGCTCCAGCGTTATTGGGCTCTGGCACGAACTTCATCTCTGATTTAGGAATAACAAGATTAGCCGATCACGTGCAACTCTCATTTGGGGAGATTGAAAAGGTTGGCCCTGATTTGAAACTTCAAATTTTCACTAAATCACATTCCGGATTTTCGGTCATCGGCAATGGCTCAAAAGAGGGAGGCGCACACTAAGTGTTCACTGGATTAGTTCAGGGAGTAGGCGAGGTTATCTCCATTACTAAAGCTGAAGACTCAGCTCTTATTACCTTTGCCAGTGATTTGGCAGCGGATTTAGCGGTGGGAGATTCAATTTCTATAAATGGTGTGTGTCTAACCGCAACCGCGGTAAAAGAAAACAGCTTCACCGCAGATGTTATGGTGCAAACTTTGAAGTTAACCACTCTAGGAAGTTTAGTTTCGGGATCTAAGGTCAACACCGAGTTAGCCACTAGAGCCGACGCTAGATTGGGTGGCCACATAGTGCAGGGTCATGTTGATGGAGTGGCAAAAGTTGTTGCCAGCGAACCCGGAGATAAATGGCAGAGATTTGTTGTGCAGATTCCAGAGTCACTACGCCGGTATGTAGTGAATCAAGGTTCAATCTGTGTTGATGGTGTTTCACTTACAGTTGGAGAGATTGAAGACCAGGCCAGCCAGGTGACACTCTGGTTAATTCCAGAAACCTTGGCGAAGACCACGCTAGGGCAAAGAAAAGCAGGGGATTTGGTGAATATCGAGGTTGATGTACTTGCGAAGTATGTAGAACGCCTAGTTCAGGCTCAAAATCTTTCGCCGATTCTCAACAACGATAGCGCTACAGGAGATGAGAAATGACAAATCCTCAACTTGATGCAGCTTTGAAACTCTTTCAAAATGGCGGTTTTGTAATTGTTACAGATGATGAGGGCCGCGAAAATGAGGGCGACCTGTTCCTTTTGGCCAGCGCTGCAACCACTGAGAAGTTGGCTTTCATGATCCGATACACATCCGGCGTTGTATGTGTTGCTATGACGGAGGCAAGATCACGTCAGTTGCATCTGCCGTTAATGGTAAAGAACAATCAAGATAACAAGCGCACTGCATTTACCGTAACTGTCGATGCTAAACATGGAATCACTACTGGAATCAGCGCTGAGGAACGGGCCATAACCATCAAAGCGTTAGGTGATACCTCTGCGACCGCTGAGGATTTTGTACGTCCGGGCCATATATTTCCTCTTGTTGCAAACGAGAATGGTCTCTTGGCCAGACAGGGTCACACTGAAGCGGTTGTTGAAATGTGCCGCATGGTTGGCGCCAGCGAAGTCGGGGTAATTAGCGAGCTAGTTAATGAGGATGGCTCCATGATGCGCGGGGTGGAGCTCCAAGAGTTTTCAAAACATCACGATATTCCGATTGTGACCATCGCATCTTTACTTGAGCGAATTAATCTTGAACTTTTAAGTAAGAGCGCAAGTGATGTTGTGGAATCAGGCAATAAGGTGCAAGGTGCTGTAGGAAATGATGCAGCGCAAAAGCTCCACTGGGCTTTACTTCCTAGGACCTCAGCTCAAGATAAAGGGGCAGCAAATTGGAGGATTTCTAGCTACATCGGCCGGGGTGGTGTTGATCATGCCATTCTTCAACTTGGCGAAATATCAATTGCAAAACCAACCCTGGTGAGAATCCATTCCGAATGCCTTACGGGTGATGTGCTTGGCTCTTTGCGTTGTGATTGTGGTTCTCAATTAAACACCTCTTTAAAGCTCATTGAATCTGCAGGTAGTGGAGTTGTTGTTTATCTTCGTGATCAAGAGGGCAGAGGAATTGGTCTGGCTGAGAAGATTAGGGCTTATCAATTACAGGATCAGGGGTTAGATACTGTTGAAGCAAACCTGGCTTTAGGTCATGATGTTGATGAGCGAGAGTTTGATGACGCGGTCGAAGTATTGAGGCTGTTAGGTGTAAAACAAGTGGAGCTACTGACCAATAACCCAGAAAAGTTAAAGAGTTTGAAGAGTGCGGGAATCCAGGCGGAGAGTATTCCGCTACCTGGAGAGGTAAATGATTTCAATGAAAGATACATCAAGACTAAACAGGAGAGATTAGGACACCGTTAAGAGTGAAGGAGAAGAGACAATGGCAGGGGTAGCTCCGGCGATTAAATTAGAAGATATGAGCGGCTTTCGAGTTGCGGTCATCTCTGCTAGTTGGCATAAAGAGATTTGTGACGCCCTAGTTGCAGGAGCGCACCGAGCGCTAGATGCAGCAAAGGTAAAGATTGAGCCGGTGGTTTATGTACCAGGCTCCTTCGAACTGCCGCTGGCTGCGCAGTATGCGCTGGATGCTGGATTTGATGCTGCCGTAGTACTTGGTGTCGTAGTTAGGGGAGAGACCCCGCACTTTGATTATGTATGCCAAGGTGTAACTGATGGAGTCATGAAGGTCTCACTTGAGCGCAACAAACCAATTGGTTTCGGAGTTTTAACGGTTGATGATGTTGATCAAGCAACAGCTAGAAGCGGTATCTCAGGCAGCAAAGAGGACAAAGGCTTTGATGCAGCAGTAGCCGCCTTAGAGCTACTGAAAGTGGCTAACGGTTTTGGGGGAAACCGAGGTTAATTCCACCGTGGCTGGGATCTAGCCAGCGACTGGTTACAACTTTGCCGCGGGTGAAAAAGTGCACCCCTTCAGTTCCGTGAGCATGGGTATCGCCAAACAATGAGTTTTTCCAGCCGCCAAATGAGTAATAGGCGGTTGGCACCGGAATTGGAACATTGATTCCCACCATTCCTACCTGCACTTCATTTTGGAACTTGCGAGCGGCTCCACCGTCATTAGTGAAGATTGCTGTGCCATTTCCATATTGATGGCGATTGATTAATGCCAAGCCTTCCTCATAGCTATTGACCCGGATTACCGAAAGAACTGGACCAAAAATCTCTTCTTGATAAATGCTCATCTCGGGAGTTACCTGATCAAACAAAGTTGGTCCCAGCCAAAAACCTTCAGCAGCTCCATTAACCTTTGGATTTCTACCATCAACAACAAGCTTTGCACCTTCACGTACACCTGCATCAACATAAGAGGCAACCTTGTCACGATGTACCGCGGTTACTAATGGACCCATGTCGCTTCCAGCGGTTCCATCACCGGTTTTCAAACCACTCATTCTCTCGGAAATCTTTGCAATCAATGCATCAGCAATTGGCTCGACCGCGACCAAGGCAGAGATTGCCATGCAACGCTCTCCAGCAGAGCCAAACCCTGCGTTAACAGCAGCATCTGCCGCTAAATCTAAATCAGCATCTGGCAATACCAACATATGGTTTTTGGCGCCACCGAGTGCTTGCACCCGCTTGCCGTTCTTGGTGCCATTTTCATAAATGTATTTTGCAATTGGGGTTGAGCCAACAAATGAGATTGAAGATACTCCTGGATGCTCAAGCAATCTATCAACCGCCACTTTGTCACCATGGATTACATTGAAGACACCATCAGGCAAACCAGCCGCTTTCCAGAACTCTGCGATCAAGTTGACCGCTGATGGATCCTTCTCGCTGGGCTTGATAACTACTGAATTACCAGCTGCAATCGCAATAGGGAAGAACCACATTGGAACCATGGCAGGGAAGTTAAATGGCGAAATGATGGCGCAGACACCGAGCGGTTGGCGGATGGAGTAAACATCAATACTGGTTGAAGCCCCTTCTGAATAAGAGCCCTTAAGTAGATGGGGAATACCGCAGGCGAACTCCACTACCTCAAGACCTCGGGTTACCTCACCAAGAGCATCAGATAAAACTTTGCCATGCTCTGCAGTAATTAACTTGGCAATCTCCTCTTTGCGTGAGTTGAGAATTTCTCGGAACGCGAAAAGCACCTGAGTCCTCTTGGCTAGCGAGGCGTTGCGCCACTCTTGCTGAGCCTTGGAGGCAACTTCAACCGCGTGATCAACCACCTCGACCGTTGCAAAATCTACCTTTGCAGTTACCTGTCCCAAAGCTGGGTTGTAAACATCACCGGTACGTTGGGCGGGTTGGCTCCAATATGCGCCATTTATGAAATGAGTAATTCGCTTTGCTTCAGTCATTGTTTTCCCGATCTACTTTTTATCTGTACCGGTGTAGTGCTTACCAATCAATGTAAAGGCTTTATCCAAAATCTCAATACCTTCAGCAAACTCGGCTTCCGAGATATTGCAGGGAGGTACAACATGCATCCGGTTGAAGTTAGTGAAAGGCATCAAGCCAAGTTTTTTGCACTCTGCGACCAATTCATTCATCGCAGGACTGGAGCTGGCATACGGGGCCAAAGGTTCTCTTGTGCTGCGATCTTTAACCAGATCAAGAGCCCAGAAAACTCCAAGGCCACGTACCTCGCCAATTACAGAGTGTTTCTTAGCTAATTCCCGTAATGCTGGGCCAATTACTCGGCTTCCCATATCTGCAGCATGTTCAACAATCTTCTCTTCCTTCATCACATCGATAGTTGCTACAGCTGCTGCGCAGGCTAGAGGATGCCCAGAATAGGTAAGCCCACCAGGGAAAACTCGATCATTGAATGTTGCAGAAATTGCGCCAGAGATAACAACTCCACCAAGTGGTACATAACCCGAGTTAACGCCTTTGGCAAAGACTATGAGATCAGGCTCGGCGGATGAGTGTTGATAGCCAAACCACTTTCCAGTTCTTCCGAAGCCAGACATAACCTCATCTGCGATCCAGAGAATTCCATACTTGTCACACAAAGCGCGCACACCCTCTAAATATCCTGGTGGCGGAATCAAAACACCTGCGGTTCCAACTACAGATTCAATCAATATTGCAGCAACAGTTTGTGGACCTTCAAAGATGATTACATTTTCGAGATGCTCGAGAGCGCGCTGACACTCTTCTTCTTCGTTTTGTGACCAGAATGCGCTGCGATAGGCGTACGGGCCGAAGAAGTGAACATGTCCGTAAGCAAACTCATTGGGCCAGCGTCTTGGATCTCCGGTAGCCGTGATAGCGGTGCTTGTATTGCCATGATATGAGCGATAGAAGGAGAGCACTTTGTGTCTTCCGGTGTGTATTCTCGCCATTCGGATAGCGTTTTCAACACCATCTGCACCACCATTTGTAAAAAACACCTTCTCGTGGCGATCTCCTGCTAGTTCAACAATCCTTTTTGCTGCCTCGCCTCTAGCGTCATTAGCGACTTGTGGTGCAACAGTAGAAAGAAGCTCCGCCTGCTTTTGAATAGCGGAGACAACTTTGGGGTGTTGAAACCCGATGTTGGTAAAAACCAATTGACAGGAAAAATCTAAATATCTCTTGCCATCAAAATCCCAAAAGTAAGAGCCTTTTCCAGTCGCAACGGGCAATGGCGAGATCTGAGATTGGGCCGACCAGGAGTGAAAAACATGTTTACGATCTAGATCAAATACTTCTTTGCCACGTGCTGGATTTGGGATGAACTCGGACATGCCCCAATCTAATCAGCAGTGTGCGAGGGACTCAAGAATGTCAGTGGCAACAACGTTCGAGTGGGTTCGCTTGGCATGTTTGCCCGCCTTAGAGTGCAATTTAACGGCAGCGGCTACAACCTTTTGTGCAGCTTCGAGTTCTGTCGGTCTCCAGCTGGCGAGAAAAGCGCCGATTAATCCCGCCAAAATGTCACCGGATCCGGCGGTTGCCAACTCTGGACCACCCATCAAATCGATTATGGGCTTTCTATCTGGTGCTGCAATAACGGTTCGCTTGCCTTTTAGGACAACGATTGCCTGTAAATCTTCAGCAACTTTTTGTGCCACGGCTAGGCGGGTTTTTTCAATCTGAGCCGAAGTTACTTTGTTTGTTTGGTTGTGAGAGATTTTGTAACCAAGTTTCTGCAACTCACCTTCGTGAGGCGTCAAAACAATTATCTGTTCTTTGCTCTTATTTCCAAAGCGTTTTGTCTTGCTGGTGACCGCCAGTGACATAGCTGCCCCATCAAGGACCACAGGAATGAGACTGGGGAGAGAGCGCAAGGAAACTGCTCCGGGGCCAACCACCAGAGCATCGATTTTTTCATTTGCTAAGTTCTTTATGGGAACTACATCAGGAAAGTTCTGCACCACCATTTTGGCTATCTCTCCAGATTTAGCAAAAAACTTTACATAACCGGCGCTACCGCGACGTGCTCCACCAACCGCCAATAAAGCTGCCCCTGGGTAACGTGCCGAACCTGCGACTACCGCAACCACTCCTCTGGAGTATTTATGGTCTGAGTCTTGGGGAGATTTACGAAGTGATTTCTCCTTAGCTGGCATTTTTTCGCAGCGCCTTAATCTATGTTTTTTCTTAACTTATTACGCAAGGTTTTGCTGAAGGTTTTACTCAACATTTGAGGGCTGCTTTGCATTGTCATGTGTGCATTTCAGATTCTTTGAATCGCTAACACATGTATCGCAAAGCAGGTACTGATTATGGCAAAAATCATTAGCACAGTTGTAGAAAGTTTTGGTCGCTGAATGGCAAACATCGCACTTGCCGATAACTGGTGTCGTGTTTGAAAAGTCCACGGTTTTGCGGCCATCAAAGGTATAGAGAGAGCCCTCCCACAAACCTTGGTCACCGTATTTTTCACCATACCTAACGATGCCACCTTCAATTTGATATACCTCATTGAATCCACGCTGCTTCATCACAGTTGTCAGAATTTCACAACGGATTCCACCTGTGCAATAAGTGACGATTGTCTTGTTCTTTAAATGGTCATACTTTCCGCTATCAAGCTCGGAGATAAAGTCCTTTGTGGTTCGAACATCTGGAACAACAGCGTTCTTGAATTTACCAATTTTCGCTTCGTAGGCATTGCGACCATCAAAGAAAACTAAATCATCACCAAGTTCAGCTGCAAGCTTGTTTACCTCTTTTGGCTTCAGGTGCTTACCGCCACCAATAACGCCTGCTTCATCTACCTTTAGGTCTTCAGGTACTCCGAAGGCGACTAACTCTTGACGCGCCTTAACACTAAGCCGAGGGAAATCTTTTCCGGTTCCTTCTGACCATTTGAAATCAATTTTCTTAAATCCTGGATACTGCTTTGTGGCTTTTATATACCGCTTTAAATCCACCAAGGTGCCACCTAGGGTGCCGTTGATTCCATGTTTTGAAATCAAAATACGGCCCTTTAAATTCAAGGATTCACAAAGAGTGTTTTGCCAAAGACGGACCGCTTCTGGATCGGTCACAGGAGCAAACCCGTAGTAGAGGATGATCTTGTGAACTGCCATAGCCCCATATTAATAAACCCTGAAATTGCGGGTCAAATGTGTATGGAATGAGAGCCTACAAGGAAGAACAAGACGATAATTGATACATGGCTGATTCAGTATTTGACCCAAGAAGAGTTCTTTCTGTTTTAGTTGTGTTTACAGTTTTGCTGGCGGCCGTAGCGGCATATCTCAGCTCAACAACTGAGAACACAACCTATTCGCCAAGCACCCCAGAAGGTGTGGTTCAGCTTTATCTAACAGCTGCTATTGAAGGCAAAAATGATAAGGCGGTTGATTACCTTTCAGTGAACTCAGATTGTTCTGCTAACGATCTAGATCGAAGTTGGATGCCTGAATCGGTGCGAGTCAATCTTGGCGGGACCGATGTTGATGGAGCTACGGTGTATGTAGACACTTTGATTGATATCTCCTCAGGTGGACCTTTTGATGATTACTACACAGAGAAGCACAGTTTTCGCCTGATAAAGGAGAGTGGAAACTGGAGAATTCAAGGCATTCCTTGGCCGATGTACTCCTGTGGGGAGATGAATAAATGATTTTCGGCTTACTTATTCCATTATTTTTCATACTGATTCTCATTGTTGTTGCACGTAGATTGTTTGCCAAGGACTCTGGTAATGCTCCAAGCACCTTTTCAATTCGTAGGTTGTTTCAGTACCTCTTGTTGTTTGGACTATTGATTGTTTCTGCAACTGGAACCTCCGGATTGATAGGTAGGTTGTTTGATTCAGGCCAGGTAATTGCTGAGAGCCGAAGCGACCTAGCTAGAGATTTAACCTTTGTGATTATTGGAATTCCTTTATTTGTTGCCGTAAGTCTGTGGACTAGACGCACTCTGAATAATGATCAATCAGAACCTCATTCAGCAGCATGGAATACCTATCTGACCGTTACATCTATCACCGCTTTGGTTACTTCAATGACCTCAGCCTATTCGGTATTGAATTGGGCAATAGGCAGTGCTCCTTTCAGCGGACAGCAGCTCTCTAGCTTTTTGGTTTGGGGGTTAGTTTGGATTACCCATTGGCAGTTGATTCAAAGCAATAGCACAGAAGATGATGCTCGAATTCACTATGTAATCGGCTCACTAATAGGCCTCGGAACCTTGAGTTTTGGTCTAGGAGGTTTGATTTCTAGTATCGCCAGAGTTGGTATTGATGTCGATGAAAAAGCATTGTTGGTGCAAAGCACTAATCCAACAATCAAATTCCTGATCTTGATTATTGTCGGTTTACCGGTTTGGTATCAGTACTGGCTTACAAAAGCCTTGAATGCAGCTCGCGAGTTGATTTGGTACTCGTATGTACTACTTATTGGTGTCGCGGGCGGTTTTATAACCCTAGTAGTTTCATCAAGCATAGTTATCTACGATTTCTTGGTCTGGACCGTGGGTGATCCGCAAGAGGAGCTGGCAAGTAGGCACTTTGATAGTAGCGCCGCCGCTGTGGGTGGAGTTGTTGTTGGCTTAGCGGTGTGGTGGTACCACGGCCGAATTGTTAATTCCGTCAAACTCTCTTCCGTTAAGTCACGCGATGAGATTAGAAGAGTTTATGAGTACATCGTTTCTGGAATTAGCTTGATTTCAGCCGCAGCTGGTTTGATGATGATAATCGTGGCAGTTTTGGAGTCTCTAACTCCAGGTGAGATTGTCTCGACAACTAGTTCAAGCAACACATTGATGATTGCCTTCACCTTGATAATTGTCGGCGCTCCCATTTGGTATTTCTTTTGGTCCAGAATTGAGGCTCACGTTGTTACTGGAGGTGAGGAGATATCCTCACCGACAAGACGCATATTTCTTTTGATGCTGTTTGGTGTTGCAACCGTCGCAGCAGTTATTTCTTTATTGACGGCGGTATTCATATTTCTTGATAACCTGCTTAACAATCAATTAGGTATGGAGACGCTAAGAGAGATGCGTTTTGCGCTGGCAATACTGTTATCAAATGCGGGAATTGGCTGGTATCACTGGAGTATTTATCGCCAAGAGCGTTCAGTTGATGTCAGAAAGTCGGAGCAGGAGAGGTTTATCGTTTTGGTGGGCCCCAAAGATAAAGAGTTAGTGGCTCTATTAAGGCAAGAATTCGGCGGTCAGGTTCAAATGTGGCGCGCTTTGCAGAATGGTTCTGGTTTGGAGGGCAAAATCAAAGCCGATCAAGAATCTAGTCGAGAAATGGATGGTCAATGGGACCGACAGAAAGTTCTAGATCTCTTGAAGGTCACTGATTCGCCAGAGATCATGATTGTCAAGGAAAAACGCGGCCTCAAAGCGATTCCGATTTCGCGGCGAAGCTAATTTAGTAACTGTTAAGGGGAGAGCTTGGTCTTGGCATTGTTGTCTGAATCGAGCTTCAGAGTGCTGAATGCTCAATAGTTCAAAGTGCTCATCACGCAATAGATTGGTAGGTTTCGGGGCGTTAACCGAACTCGATCGGAAAAAGTTGAGACAGGCAATTTAAGGGGAGAAAATGAGCAATCAAGAGGCGAAATGTCCAGTGGCACATGGCTCTTTAACCTCAGCAGGGGCTGCACAAGA